>JASLES010000175.1 GCA_030151005.1 Silvimonas sp. | reverse complement strand
GACGCCAGCGTCAGATCAACCTTGTCGTGCCCGGTCAGCAACTGCCCCTGCCAGGCAATCTGCCCATGCAGGCGGGTGGCGAGCGCGGCGTCAAAGCGGCTGATGGCATCGCCCAACTGACCTTTGCCGCCAAACTGCAGTCGCAGTGCACCATCCTTGTCGGTGTTGCCACTGATCTGCACTGGCCCGCCCAGTAGCTGGCCGTTCACGTCCTTGAACGACATCCCCGTATCGGTAAAGGCAATCTGGCCGGAGGCAGCGGTCATCACCGGCGCGTTGTGGTCAAAATCCAGCTTGTTGCCGGTAAAGCGATAGACACCGGCCACTTTGGTGTTGTCCACATTATCAACCGGGATATCCAGCTTGAGCGTCAGATCACCCTCGCCCTCAGCCTTGAGCGGATCAATGTAACTTGCCAGCATGCCATGCAACGGCGTGGCCTTCAGATAGTCCAGAAAACCGCTGGTATGGTCCTGTGCCTTGCCGGAAATCTGAACACGCGCATGACCCAGATCGGCAATCGTCGCATCGACATTACTCAGCCGGGCATTGTGGGTCTGGGCTTGCGGCGCGTGAATCAGCATGGCGTTGCCGTGAAAATCCAGCGCGCCATTGATATGGTTGATTTCTGGCCAGTCATTGGCAAAGCGCAACGTGACATCCTGGGCAGTGGCCGTAATGCGGAACAAGCCCGTTTTGTCATCCGGGAACGGAAAATCCTGCACGTTGCCGTGGACCTGAATCTTGCCGTCGTAGGCACGACCGCGCAGCAATGAATCTTTGAGCCAGGCCAGCGTATCGTCACCGACCACGCGCGGCAGATAGACATACGCGCGGGACGCTTCCAGCCCCTTGATCACGCCATCCAGATCCAGCTTGCCCGCGCCGCTGCCCGGCCAGTTGTACTGACCGGCCACGCTCACGTTCATGTCTTTATTGGTCAGCCGTGCCACGTCCAGATTGACGTGCCAGCCCGGCGCTTTGCGCTGCCAGGAGGCAATCAGCGCCAGTTGATCCAGCTTGATCGGCTCGACAAACTGCGTCGGGTAATCCAGCACAAAGTGGCTGGAATCCACATGCAATGAGCCGCTGGCATCAGAAAACTCGGTCTGGATATTGGCCGGCCCCCACTGCGGCAAGGTGCCCGGCCACTGAACTGCCAGATTGCCAATGTTGGCTTTGCCGTTAAAGTGAGCTGGTTTGTCCCAGTCACCCTGCCAGGTGTACTGCAGGGTATGCACCTGGCCCGCCAGTTGCCCGGCCGGAATCTGTTGTAACAAGGTGGCGGGCAAGGCGTCCCGCAAACCTGCCAGATGATCAAGTTGCCAGTTGGTCAATGACAGCGTGCGCTTGCCGGCTTTGTCGCGGCCCCAGCCAAAGCGGCAGTCATTGCAGACCACACCATCACGGGTGGCAATCTGTTCGGCGTCCAGATTGAGCGATTGCACGGTGCCCTGGCCGTTCCAGCGCAGGTGCCCGGCAAATCGGGGCAACTCCAGCGTTCTGCCGGCGTAGTGGGCCAGTAGCGAACGTGCATCAAGCTGCAAATCGGCCTGGGTCAGCGCGCCATGCCCGAAGCTGAAATCAAGTTTGCCGCCCGCCGTGCCGGAAGAAACCATGACCGGCAGCGCATCTGTCGGGAATTGTTGCCACAAGGTATCCAGCGAAAGCTGTTGCGCCACGACGCGGCCGTGACCAGTCCAGTCACGCCATTTGGCGACATCTCCGCCATACCAGACGCCGCCAACGGTAAACGGTTGGCCAATGGTTGCGGGTGGTGTAGCGGCAAATTCAAAGCTGTGACGACTGAAAATACGCCGCACGTGCAACAACATATTGCGCGCTTCAATGGGTGTACTTTGGGTTAACTGGTCGGTGTAACGCAGCGTGCCGCCGCGCACATCCAGTTCATCCTGATTGAGAAACCAGTTCACCAACTGGTTGTCACCCTTGCCGCCCCCGGTTGCCAGCGCAAAACCGGCAACGTGCCAGACGCCCTGCCGATCACGCAGGACATCGACCGTCGGTGCAGAGATTGCCAGATGACGAAAGCGCACCTGCCCGGCAAACAGCGACCACCACGCCAGGTCAGCATCCAGCGCATCAAGCTGCAGCGCCGGCGTGCCGTCCCGATCCAGAATGGTCAGGCCCTGAATATGAAAACCGGGCCGGAACGAGCGCCAGCCGCCCTCAATCCGGCCCAGCCGGATCTGATTGCCTGTGGCCTGGGCAAACTTGTCTTGCAACCAGGGGCGGAACTCATCAAGCCGCGGCAAGAGATAGCATTGCCATACGAGCGCGGCGCCGGCAAACAACAGCACCAGTGCCAGCATCAGGCGCAGCAACAAGCGGTAGTGCCAGTGAAGAAAACCCTTCACACGCGCCCAGAGGGCCGCCGGCAGGGTTTTAAGACAGGATAAACGCATTAAGGTCATGCACAGCCCGGTGCGTCTGGATAGGCACGGTCAGACAATTAATCAAAAACAGGCGCAATGCGCCTTCACCAGGTCGTAACGGTCAGGGGGAAATCCGCGAACCGACTAAAAAACCGGCCGGAATATGCTACGGTAGCCGCTCCTGGCATTCTAACCGATCGCGCCAAGCCTCAAGAGATTGAACATGTATGCTGTGACACATTCCACGCTTGCCCCTGCCATCGAACATAGCCGCTTTTTGCAGCGATTGTTTACCCGTTACAGCGGGCTTGAAGCCGAAACCGCCGCTGCGTTGCAGCATCCGTTCAGCCGGGCGGAAATGCAGGCTGCCCTGGCCGACTGCATCAACCAGGATGAAGACACCGCCAAACGTACGCTCAGACTGTTGCGTATGCACGTCATGGCGCGGCTGATCGCCCGCGAACTGGCCGGTTTGTCTGACCTGGATGAAGCCATTACCGTGATCAGCGATTTGGCCGAAGTCAGTATCGAAACCGTACTGGCCGCCGCCAGCAAACCCCTGCAAGCGCGCTACGGCGACCCGGTTGGCGAAGAGAGCGGCACCGTACAGCAACTGATCGTGGTCGGCATGGGCAAACTGGGCGGGCGCGAACTCAATGTGTCGTCTGATATTGATCTGATCTTTGTTTACCCCGAAGACGGCGAAACCAGCGGCGCGCGCAAGATCAGCAATCACGAGTATTTTGCAATGCTGGGCAAGGCGCTGATCCAGTGGATTGGCCAGCCGACCGATGAAGGCTTTGTTTTCCGGGTAGATATGCGGCTGCGCCCGTTCGGGGACTCCGGCCCGCTGGTTTCCAGTTTCGGCGCCCTGGAAAACTACCTGCTCACCCAAGGCCGCGAGTGGGAGCGCTACGCCTGGATCAAGGCTCGTCCACTGTCTGGCGACGGCGAAGCGCTGATGCAACTGGTGCGGCCGTTTGTGTATCGCAAATATCTGGATTACGGCGCGTATCGTTCCATGCGCGAGTTGCACAGCCAGATCCGGCACGAAGTCACCCGCAAAGACCGGCTGGACAACATCAAACTGGGGCCCGGCGGCATTCGCGAGATTGAATTCATCGGTCAGGTGTTCCAGTTAATCCGTGGTGGCCGTGATAAATATCTGCAAGAGCGCCCTACCCGCGTCATCCTGGCGCAACTGGCGCGTGAAGGCTTGCTGCCGCAAGAGACGGTAGAAGAACTGACCAGCGCGTATGTCTTTCTGCGCAATCTGGAACACCGCATTATGTATATCGACGATGCGCAAACCCAGATGCTACCTGGCAACGACGAAGACCGCGCCCGGATTGCCCACAGTATGGGTTACGCAGACTGGGATGCCTTTTATGCAGGCCTGGCGCAAATCCGCACGGGTGTGACCCGCCATTTTGAGCAGGTGTTTACCTCACCGCAGGCCGAAGATGAAAGTCATCCGCAGGCGGAACTCTGGCAAGGCGCCCAGGACGATGGCGAAGGCGTAGAGGAAGGCCTCGCCAGACTGGGTTATCAGAACGCGGCCGAATTGCGCCGCCGGCTTGCCGGCATGCAAGGCAGCAACCGTTATCAACAGCTGTCGGATCGCAGCCGCCAGCGCATGGATGCCATTTTGCCGGCGCTGCTGGAAGTCGCCGCCGGCTACCCCAATCCGGATACCACGCTGTTGCGGATTCTGGACTTGCTGGAAAGCATTGGTCGCCGCGAGTCTTATCTGGCGTTGCTGGCCGAGCACCCGCAAACGCTCAATCGCCTCGCCAGTTTGTACAGCGCCAGCCCGTGGGTGTCTGAATACCTCACCCGTCACCCTATTTTGCTGGATGAATTGCTGGACGCGCGCTTGCTGTATCAGGCACCAGACTGGGCCGAGGCCGGCAAGCAATTGCGGACGCAGATGAAAGATCATCTGGATGACACGGAAGCGCGCATGGACGTGCTGCGCCATTTCCAGCACACCCAGGTATTCCGCCTGGTGGCGCAGGATATCGCTGGGCATTTGCCGCTGGAGAGCCTGTCTGATCATCTATCTGATCTGGCGGATTTATGCCTTGCCGTCACGCTGGAAGAAGCCTGGCGTGACATGACCAGCAAACACACCGAAAATCCGGTGTTCACCATCATTGGTTACGGCAAGCTGGGCGGCAAAGAACTGGGCTACGGCTCGGATCTGGATCTGGTGTTCCTGTATGACGACCCGCATCCGGACGCGGCGGAAATCTACGCCCGTTATGCCAAGCGGATTGTGAGTTGGCTCAGCGCCCTGACCTCAGCCGGCCAGTTGTATGAAGTCGATTTGCGCTTGCGACCCAACGGGTCATCCGGCTTTCTGGTGTCCAGCATCGACGCATTCACGGAGTACCAGAATGAGTCCGCCTGGATGTGGGAACATCAGGCACTGACTCGCGCCCGCTATGCGGCGGGTGATGCCAATCTGGGGCAGCGGTTCGAAGCGATCCGGATTGAGATCCTGCGGCGCACGCGTGATCTGGATAATCTGACCAAAGAAGTGGTCACCATGCGCGAACGCATGCTGGAAACCCATCCGGCGCGGGCAGAAGACGTCAAACACTGCCGGGGCGGCATTGTCGATATCGAGTTCATTGTGCAATTTCTGGTATTGGGCTTTGCCGAGCAATTTGCCGACCTGACGGCCAATCGCGGCAACATCGCCCTGCTGGCCACCGCGGCTGGTCATGGTTTGATCGATACGCAAGACGCGGAAGCGGCGCGTTACTGCTATCGGGAACTACGGCGCCTGCAACACAAGGGCCGACTCAACGGGCACAAGCCGACAGAGGAAGAATTTGCGGGTCTGGCCGCGCCACTGGCGGCCGTGCACACCATCTGGCGCACACTGCTCAAGCAGGAAATCTGAACGCAGGTCTGATACAGGGGCTGTCGAAGCTGACCGTTTGCGCAAACGCGCGTGACCACCGGGTCAGAGCGGGAACGTACAGTATTCGATGGCCTCTGCCCCAAGCGGCAGATAAGGCTCTAGCCAGGTCATCTCCAGCTTCACGCGGTCGATGATCTCCACTACCTGGCGTGGATCGGCGTCACTGGCAAACGTCATTTCCTTGCTCCAGAAACGGTCATCGTGCAACAGCCCGCGCAGGCCGGGCGAGATCTCGTCCAGTGTTTTGCGGTTGCTGTGATAACCCGTACTGGCCAGGAGTTCTCCCAATTCGTCCGAGGCGTCGGCCACCTCAATCACGAACGCCAGCCCACCAGTAGTCTGTTGTCTCAGGTTGACGAAAACACGGGTATCGAGCATCGAGCGGCGCGCCAGTTCGGCAATACAATGTGGACAGGAAAAAGCGGCGCGGATAAAGCGCGCTTCGTGACGATCGAAAGCAGACGACCCCGGCAGCTGTCTGTGCCCGCAACGGTGCGTCATGTTAAATAGCAGTCGATCCATTCAGTGGTCTGACAGCAATCATTAACTGGAATGACGCAATTATGTGTTAACCAAAATAAAACGCCAGAGATGTGTAAGCATCTCTGGCGTTTTTGCAACACTATCTTGTCAGCTTGCGCATAAAACCGTTTTAAATGGCTGTTTTAGCCGTTGGTCAGGTTCAAACGGCCGGCGTGGCGTTGCGCAAACGGATATGCAGTTCGCGCAGTTGTTTCTCGTCCACGGCATTCGGTGCGTTGGTCAGCAGACACTGCGCACGTTGCGTCTTCGGGAACGCAATCACATCACGGATCGACTCGGCACCAGCCATCAGGGTCACCAGACGGTCCAGACCGAAGGCCAGGCCACCGTGCGGAGGCGCACCGTATTGCAGGTTATCCAGCAAGAAGCCGAACTTGTTCTGGGCTTCTTCAGCACCAATGCCCAGCGCGTCGAACACGGTCGATTGCACGTCGGCGCGGTGGATACGGATCGAACCACCACCGATTTCCCAACCGTTCAACACCATGTCATAAGCACGGGCACGGCACGCGCCCGGGTTGGTGCTCAACAGTTCCAGGTGATCGGCCTTGGGGCTGGTGAACGGGTGGTGACATGCATTCCAGCGTTTGTCGTCTTCGTCGTATTCAAACATCGGGAAATCAACGACCCACAGCGGACGCCATTCACGCACAAAGAAGCCGCCGGCTTCGCCCTTCTCCAGACCAATCTTCAGACGTAGCGCGCCAATGGCCTCGTTCACCACCTTGGTCTTGTCTGCACCAAAGAAGATGATGTCGCCGTTTTGCGCTTCAGTGCGCTCAACGATGGCCTTGAGGGATTCCGGCGTCAGGTTCTTGACGATCGGGGATTGCAGGCCCTCTTCGTTCAGCTTGGTGGTGTCGTTGACCTTGATATAGGCCAGACCCTTGGCACCGTAGATGCCAACGAACTGGGTATATGCGTCGATCTCGGAACGGCTGAATGCCGAACCACCCGGTACGCGCAGGCCAACCACACGACCGTTTTCCATGTTGGCAGCGCCGCTGAACACCTTGAACGGCACGTCCTTCATGACGTCAGTCAGTTCGGTGAACTTGAGCGAAACGCGCATATCCGGCTTGTCCGAACCGTAATAGAACATGGCGTCGTCGTACTTCATGCGCGGGAACTTGCCCAGATCCACGCCGATGGCTTCCTGGAACACATGGCGGGCCATGTCTTCCGTGATGTCCATGATTTCGTCTTCATTCAGGAACGAAGTCTCAATATCGATCTGGGTAAATTCAGGCTGACGGTCAGCACGCAGGTCTTCGTCACGGAAGCACTTGGTGATCTGGTAGTAGCGATCAAAGCCGGCCACCATCAACAGCTGCTTGAACAGCTGAGGCGATTGCGGCAGCGCAAAGAACATACCGTCGTGCACGCGGCTGGGCACCAGGTAATCGCGAGCGCCTTCCGGAGTGGAACGGGTCAGCATCGGTGTTTCAACGTCGATGAAGCCGCGGCTATCCAGGAAGTTACGCACCAGGAGCGCCACCTTGTAGCGCAGACGCAGGTTCTTTTGCATGGCCGGGCGACGCAGGTCGATCACGCGGTTTTGCAGACGCACGGTTTCAGAGAGATTTTCATCATCAATCTGGAACGGCGGCGTGTTGGCGCTGTTCAGTACCTTGATGTCCTTGGCCAGGATTTCGATCTCGCCGGAAATCAGGTTCTTGTTGGTGGTACCCGCCGGACGATCCCGCACGATGCCGGTGATTTCCAGCACGTATTCAGAGCGGGTGGCATCGGCGGTCTTGAAGGCTTCCGGGGTATCCGGATCAAACACGACCTGCACCAGGCCTTCGCGGTCACGAAGGTCGATGAAAATCACGCCGCCATGGTCACGGCGACGGTGAGCCCAGCCTTTCACGGTTACGGTCTGGCCGAGGAATCGCTTGTCGATCAAGCCACAGTAATCGGTACGCATAGTTTTCTGAACCTGTTTTACGGTAAATACCGGGTCAATGAGTCTATCAATCAGTCAAATCAATCTAAATCAATGTATTACTACAAAAACGCAAAAACCGGCCAGTCTGATCACTGGCCGGTAAAAAGAGGGGTAATACTCAAACCGGCGCAGCGACAGTCGCGTTTTGCGGCGGATTCACCGTGCGGCCAGCCGGCACGACAACACCCATCGAAATCACGTACTTGAGCGCTTCGTCCACGCTCATCTGCAACTCTCGCACGTCTTCACGGCGGGCCATGAACAAAAAGCCCGAGGTCGGGTTAGGCGTGGTCGGCACAAACACCGAGACAAGGTCGCCGCCCAGATGGTCAGCAATTTCACCGCCCGGCGTACCGGTCATGAAACCCACAGTCCAGGTGCCCTGATGCGGGAACTGTACCAGCAAGGCTTTGCGAAAAGCCTGGCCCGAGTCTGAAAACACCGTGTCGGAAACCTGTTTTACGCTCGAATAGATTGAACGTACGATCGGAATCCGGTTCAGCAGGTACTCGCCAATCAACAACAGGCGACGGCCCAGCACATTGGTCGCAATCATGCCGGTCACCAGCACCACCAGCACGGTCAACACCACACCAAAACCCGGAATGTGATGCGCGCCATCCAGGAACGGTGCATAAGGTGCGATCAGTTTGAGCAGCCAGAAATCCGGCCGCACCACTTGGGGCAACAGCGTACCGAGTTGGTCGAGCGTGCCAATGATCAGGTTCAGCACCCACAGGGTGATGCCCAGCGGCACCCACACCAGCAGGCCAGTCAGCATGTACTTCTTGAAATGCGCCATTCAGGATCAAGCCTTGCGCCCAAGGGCGCGAAATTCATTCATATTGGCCAGCTGCAATGCAGCTTAGTGGCAGGCGCAACCGGGGCTGCAAGCGGCCGGACTACTTTCGGCCGCCGGTTTGTCGGCCGCAGTGCTGGACGGCGCGGTGACCGAAGTCCCGCCGCTGCCGCCTTTAAAATCAGTGGCGTACCAGCCAGAGCCCTTCAGCTGGAAACCTGCCGCAGTCACCTGCTTGACATAGGTTTCGGCACTGCAGGACGGGCACACGGTGAGCAGCGGGTCCGACATTTTCTGCATATGGTCGTCCTGATGACCACAAGCGCTGCAACGATAGGCATAAATAGGCATGTGCATATCCCCAAAAGAAACGGATTATACCGTGTTGTTCATGTTCGGGGCATTACCAGCAAAATCAAGCCTGTAGCAGGCAGCCCAACGCAAGGCTGGTGTACTTAAGGTTTGGGGATACGCAAGGTACGGCTGATCATCAATGAGCCAGACAGAGCAAACATCAGCACCAGCGGATGCAATTGCCACGGACCGATATGCACCACCCCCAGCCACAGCGCGGGGCCCAGCGCGCCCGTCCATGCGGCAATCGCCAGCACCAGCACCAGCAACAGAGAGGTTGGAATCGGCGTGCCTTCGTAATAACTGACCTTGCCCGATTCGCCCTTCAGTTGCTCTGCGGTGACGTTGTACCGCGCCAGCCGGCTGACGCCGCAGGCAACAAAATAACCCAGCACGATCCGGTCCCACATGCCCTGCATGCCCGCGCCGTAGGCAATGGCGGCCGGCGCTACGCCAAACGAGATCACATCGGCCAGGGAATCCAGCTCTCGCCCCAATGCCGACTGTGCGTGGCGCCACCGCGCCACCTGCCCGTCCAGTACGTCAAACAACAGCGCCAGCGGAATCAACCCGCAGGCCAGCAACAGATGCTCCGGGCTTTGTTGTTGCAGATACGTCATCACCGAAAACAGCGCACCGGTGCCGCACAAGGCATTGGCCAGGGTGATCCAGTCGGCCAGATGAAACCCGCGAATCATGGAAAAGTGACGGGCTTGTTTGTTACGCGCTTCGTCCAAGGTTGCTCCAGAAAGGCCAAAACAGTTGGTTAAACGTGTCCTATCTTAGCACTCAGGGCGGTGTTGTTTGAGAGATGCAAGCGATAGCGGATTGCGCACGACAGCGCCGTAGTTCATATCAGAAAGCACTGTTGATCCACAAAACACCTGACTTGCTTATTCAGAAAAGAACACAGCACAGTAGCAAAACAGTCCGCTTGTCCGGTTGGTGTTGCACACGATTGCAAGCCACTTGCCGGGACGCGCGCTCTGCTTTAGTTTTTGGGTTCTCCCGCCTTGGTGGGCCGTGTAAATGCTGGTCATCAGAACCTGCGAGCGATATATGCGGCCAGCACGGGCGGGGTAAAACGTCAGATACGATATCTGCAAACAGTCCATATAAGAGACTTGCGGCAATCTGTAAGCAAAAAAGAAATTGGAGAGTTGATTATGAGTATTGGGCATCGTTTGATTGCAATGATTGCCATTGCGCTGGCCGCCGTTCTGGCGATCGGCGCCACCGGTTTGTACCAGTTTGCACAGATTCAATCGGGCGTTACGCGCTTGATGAATGACGATATCGACAGCCTGTTGATCGCCAACGACCTCAATAATGCTTACAAAGTAGAGCAGATTCAGGTGGGCCGATTGATCCTGGAACAAGCCCCGGATGCGCGTGCAGCCATCAACAAAGGCATCCTGGATACCCGCAACAAGCTGCAGACCCAGGTCAAAGCCTACGAAAACAGCCACGTGCTCGACGACAGCGAAAAAGCCAGTTTTGAAGATTTCAAAACCTCGCTGGCCAACCTGCACACCGTCTTTGACCAGGTGATGAAAGCCTCGGAAGCGGGCGATAACGCCACGGCGGTGACGGTAGCCGGTTCGCAAGGGCGTGATTTGTCGGTTGAGGTGGAAAAGAAGCTCGATAAAGTGTCTTCCTTCAATATCGATCGCGCCCAGAAAGAACAATCCGAGATCGACCGTCGTCATCACAATGCGCAAATCCAGTTCATTGCGGTGATCGTCGTGGCTGCGCTGATCCTGATTGCGGGCGGCGTGGTGATGTATGGCGCTATCCGCCGCCCGCTCTCCGCCATGAAGCAGGCTTTTGTGAATGTGCAGCGCAATCTGGACTTCACCCAGCGTGTGCCGGTAGGTCGCAATGACGAAATCGGCGCAGCGGTGCGGGCCTTCAACCAGTTGCTTGATGGTCTGCAAACCAGCCTGCAAGGCATCAGCCAGCAAATTCGCCAGGTGGCCGGTGCCGCGACGGATATGTCCCGCTCTGCGGCCGAAATGTCAGGCAACGCCACCAGCACCAGTGAGGCGGCCAGCAATATGGCGGCCACCGTGCAAGAAGTCACCGTCAGTATCAACCATGTGGCAGATCGCGCCGGCGAAGCCAATGACCTGTCGCGTGAATCGGGCAAGCTGGCCAAGACTGGCTCGCAGGTGATCGAGTCAACGGTCAGCCGCATCGAAGGGATCGCGGGCACCGTGCGCACTGCGGCCGATGAAATTGGCAGCTTGCAAACGCTCTCTGCCGAGATCAACGCAGTGGTGAAGGTGATCAAGGAAATCGCCGATCAGACCAACCTGTTGGCGCTGAACGCAGCCATTGAAGCGGCACGCGCGGGCGAACAAGGCCGCGGCTTTGCCGTGGTGGCGGATGAAGTGCGCAAACTGGCTGAACGCACGTCTGCTTCGACCCAGGAAATTTCTGCCACGGTCGGCTCCATCCAGGACGGCGCCTTGCGGGCGGTTTCCTCCATGCAAGAAGTGGTTTCACGCATGGAAGATGGCGTGGGCCATGCCCGTGAGGCCGGTCAGGCGATTGTGGAAATCCGCCGGGGTGCCAATGATGTGGTGGAACGCGTGGATGACATCAGTACCGCCATTCAGGAACAAAGCGCGGCCAGCAGCAATATTGCGCAACTGGTGGAGCGCATTGCACAGATGTCTGAGGGCAACAGCGCTTCGGCCAAGCAAACCGCAGGCGCGGCACAGCAGTTGCATCAACTGGCCGGTGACATGCAGCGCGAAGTGGAACGCTACCGGGTGTGACCCCTTCGTGCAGCATGAACATAAAAAACCCGACCTGTTGGTCGGGTTTTTTATTGGCGTCGCTGACGACTATGACTGCGTTAAGGGAATGCCGGAGTCTTCTTCCTCACTGCCCTTAGCGCACTTCCACCAGATCCAGCGCCCAAGTTTGCGCGCACGTGCCCCGGATATCCTGCGCCAGTTTGCCCAGATCAATGTCCCCGATCGGGATGGGCCGGGCGAACAAAAAGCCCTGTAGCTTGGTCGCGCCCATGGCCCGCAATTGATCCGCCGTGCCGAGTGTCTCGACCCCTTCTGCCACCACTTCCAGATTCATGGCCTGCGCCAGCTGGATTACACAACGGACAATGGCCGCGCTCTTGGGGTCACTATCGAGCGAGAGCATGAAGCTTTTGTCGATCTTGATCGCATCAAACTGATAATGGTGCAAATAAGACAGCGAGGCATAGCCCGTGCCAAAGTCATCAAGCACCACTTTCACCCCGGCTGTTTGCAGGGCTTGCATGGTCTGGTTAGCCTGCACCGGGTCGGCCACCAGCGCGCCTTCGGTGACCTCGATCTGCAAGCGCTCCGGCCGAATGCCAAAAGAGCGCATCCGATCCAGAATCGTCTGCGCGCAATTGGGCTGCACCAGTGAAAGGCCAGACCAGTTCAGGTGGATGGGCGGCCAGGTATCCGGCACTGCGGCCAGCCAGCGGCACAACCAGTCCAGCATGTAGTAATCCAGCCGCGTGATGAGGCGGGTGTTTTCTGCCACGGCCAGCAGTTGCGCGGGCAAGGTCCAGCTTCCATCACGCCCGCGCCAGCGCATGAGCGCTTCAAACGCCACTACTTCGCCTTTCTTGCAATCCACAATCGGCTGCAGGAACGGCACGATGGCGTCTTGTTCTTTCAGGGCATTGCGAAAGCGGGTTTCCTGCTCCAGCAAGTCCCCGGCCTGTTCGCGCAGATCACCGGTAAACAGCACGTAGCCATCCCGGCCACGCGCCTTGGCCATATACATGGCAGCATCGGCGTCCCGCAGCAGGTCTTGGGGGGTTTGGTGCAACTGCGGTTCAGCCATCACGATGCCCAGCGAGCAACTGGCAAAGATGGATTGCCGCGCCAGCACAATGGGGTGGTCAAACGCATCCAGAATGCGCTGGGAGATCACCTGTGCCGCAGCGGCATCGCCCACACCAGGCAGCAAAATGGCGAATTCGTCCCCGCCCAGCCGCGCCAGCAAGTCGTTTTCACGCAGGCACGATTCAATGCGCCGGGTGGCTTCAATCAGCAAAGCGTCACCTTCAATGTGGCCGAAGGTATCGTTGATGTGCTTGAAGCGGTCCATATCCGCAAAGATCACCGCAAACGGTTCTTCTGACACGCCGTAGCCACGCCAGGCAGCATCCAGTTCGTGCATGAAGTAATTGCGATTGGCGATGCCGGTCAGGGCGTCATGACGGTTTTCGTATTGCAGGCGCGAGTTGGCGGAATCCAGATCTTGCGTGCGTTCGGCGACACGTTTTTCCAGTTCCAGATAGGCAGAATGCAGCCGGTCTGTACTACGCTTGCGCGCCAGCGCCGTACCGATGTGGTGCGAGACAAAGGTCATCAGCGCCACTTCGGTATCGCCAAACTCAATCTGGCCTTCGTAAATCTGGATCACGATCACGCCGCACACGTTATCGCTTTCAAACAACGGCGCACCCAGCCACCAGGTAAAGTTGTCGTCCCGATTGAGAAAGCGCGCGTCAATTTCGCCAGACATGGCCAGTTCAGAGGCTCGCTTGCGGTTGACCAGCACCGGCCGGCGCTGGCGGATGACATATTCGGTGAGGCCGCGTTGTGCTTTGCGTGGCGCCGGCGTGTCTTCCAGGCTATCGACAAAATACGGAAAACTGACGATGTCGGTTTCTTCGTCATGCAGCGCAATAAAGCAGTTTTTGGCGTAAACCAGCGTGCTGATGACGGCGTGAATCTGGCCATAAAAATCGGCCATGTCGATCTGGCGCGAAGACAATTCGGCAATCTGGAACAACGCGTGCTGCAACGCTTCGCCACGTTCGCGCTCTTCGACTTCAGATACCAGACGGGTGTTGAGTTGTTGCAGTTCTTCCGTGCGGCGGGAGACTTCGGTTTCCAGCCATGCCTTGCGCAAGAACCGCTCCAGCGCCAGCCCCACGTGTTGGGCGGTCAGCAGAAACAGCCGCTGGTCATCCGCGTCATAACGGTAGCCAGGACGATAGGTTTGCACGGCAATCATGCCGATCACTTCACCACTGGCCGCGCGCAAAGGGGCGCCGATCCAGGACTCCGCCACCGGCCCTTCCCCGCCCAGACTGCCGGTCCGCTGCCGGTAGAGGATGCCTTCCCGGTCAATCAACAGAGGCTCGGCGTTGCGGATCACCCAACCGGTCAGCGTGATTTCATCCGGTGTAAATGGCAGGTCTTCATTGGGGTCGGGGATCTCTTCGTCCAGCGTATCCACAAAATACGGGTAACGCAGCGTTTGCCGTGCCGGATCATAGAGGGCGACAAAGAAGTTTTCGGCATCAATCAGGGTGCCGATCACCTCGTGCACTTGCGGCAAAAAGACGTCCAGCTGCGTTTCGCTGGCGGCAAGATCAGCAAGGCGGATCACGGCCTCGGTAATCTTTTGCAGATGGTCCGCGTGGCGGCTCAGGACAGAGCGGCCAAACACTTCTGCCGCGCATATGGCGACAAAGTGATCCACCTGCCCACGCACAATCAGGCAACCATCGGCATGTAGCGGGTCACCGGTAAAGAAAGCCTGCCCGCCCGCGTCCTTGATGGCCTTGTGCGGGTATTTGTAATGCAGCGCATCGACAAATACCCGGAAATCATCCACCCCGGCAATTTGTTGCCAGACATCATCCCGGTGCACAAACCAGGCCCAGTCGCCTTGTAACCAGACCGTTTTGTCGGCTTCAAGGCAAGCCGCGATCCCGGCCAGGGTGCGCTGTTGCAACAGCGAACGGCAAATGGATGCAGCTTCTTCAGGAACGCCAGGCAATGTTTCTGTCCAGGCTGGTTTGCTACTCATGCGCGGGTACCAGGTGTGAGCTTTGACTGACAGATAAGTGCATATTCATTGCGGATTGCAGCTTTGGCAATGCCAACCTGTAGAGTGTCGCGCGTAAGGGTATTGCTAGCCCAGTTGTCGCCATAAATAGGCAAATTCCAGCGCCAGCAAGTGGGCGCGCTGCTCATTGTCGGCCGCGCCGCCGTGCCCCCCTTCGGTGTTCTCATAATAGAAAACAGGATGACCTTGTTCCAGCATGCGTGCCGCCATTTTGCGGGCGTGTCCCGGGTGCACCCGATCATCACGGGTAGACGTGGTAAACAGCACCTCCGGGTAGCGCGTGCCAGCGGCCACATTCTGGTAAGGGCTGTATTTGCCAATGAATGCCCATGCGTCTGGATCATCCGGATTGCCGTATTCCGCCATCCAGGATGCCCCCGCCAGCAAGGTGTGGTAACGCTTCATATCCAGCAAGGGCACAGAACATACCACAGCGTTGAAGAGTTCCGGGTGCTGCACAAACGTCGCGCCAACCAGCAAGCCGCCATTGGAGCCGCCCATGATCCCCAATTGTCCGGGCGTAGTGATGCCACGCCGGATCAGGTCCTGCGCCACGGCGGCAAAATCGTCATAGCTACGCTGTTTGTGTTCCAGAATGGCGGCCGTGTGCCAGTCCGGCCCATACTCCCCACCACCACGAATATTCGCCACCACCCACACCGCGCCCTGGGACAGCCAGGCGCGACCATAAACGCCGGAATACCAGGGCTCCAGCGAGACTTCAAACCCGCCGTAGCCATAGAGCAAGGTGGGCCGGGCACCACCGGCATCTTGCGGGCCAATGACGAAGTACGGCACACGCGTGCCATCGGCCGACGTGGCAAACCATTGCTCAACCCGCAGCCCGCTGGCATCAAATTGCGCCGGGCGGGATTTCAGCGGTTCACGCTGATCGTCATGGGTTTGTCCGAGCCAGAGCGACTCTGGCGTCAGAAAACCGGTGTAGCTCAACAGGTAGTGTTCGGCCAGCGGGTCGGCCGCACCCAGTTCCACGTTATGCAAGGCGCTGACCGACAAGGTGCCCGGAAACGGCGCGTCGATCGCTCGGCCTTGCCATACGCCGGCGGCGTTTGGCGTCCAGCATTCCAGGCGGCCGGCTACGTCATCCAGCAGTTGCAGTACAACGCTCGTGCGGGTGAGGGTGTAGTCGGCCAGAGAGCGGGTCTGGGTGGGCGTAAACAGAATCTGGACATCTCGCTGCCCCGCCTGCCAGGCCTCCACGTCGGCCACCACCAGACTGCCAGCGGGGATGACTTGCCCGGCCAAAACCCAGGCAGAGCGTGGCCGCACCAGCAATAGCGTCCCCGCCAGCGTGGGAGACGCATCCGTCGGTACATCCAGCGCTTGCAGAACGCCCGAGTCGGTCAGCAAAAACACGCGGGCGTTGTAAAAATCCAGGGATTGATAGAACAGCGTGCGTTCGTGTCCGGGCGTCCGGTCCAGGCTCACCCCGACCGAGACATCTTGCGATTGTCCTTCAAACACCGTTACGGCCTGCGCCAGCGGAGTACCGCGTTGCCAACGCTTGACGATGCGCGGATAGCCGGAGTCCGTCAGGCTGCCCGCGCCGAAATCCGTACTGACATACAGGGTGTCAGCGTCGATCCACGTCACACTGGTTTTGGCTTCGGGCAAAGCAAACCCGCCATCGACAAACGCCTTGCGGGCGGTGTCGAATTCGCGCACGACCACGGCATCCGCCCCGCCGCGTGAGAGCTTGATCAGGCACTGCGGGTGATCCGGCCCCAAGGCGGTTGCACCGGCCCAGACCCAGTTCTCTTGCTCGCTGGCGGCCAGCGCATCCAGATCCAGCAGCACCTCCCAGGCGGGCTCGGGCTTGCGGTATTCCGCCAGCGTGCAGCGCCGCCACAGGCCGCGCTTGTGCTCTCCGTCCTGCCACGGGTTGTATAGCCAGTGACCACGCCGGTTGATCCAGGGAATCCGGTCGCTGGCATTCAAGGCATCGAGGATATGCGGTTTGATGCTGGCGTATTGCGGCTGGCTGGTCAGAATGGCTTGGGCATGCGCATTGCGCTCTGCCACCCAGGCTTGGGCGCGTGCGCCGTCAATGTCTTCCAGCCACTGAAAATGATCGTCTGCTGCAGGTGTGGGGGTCATGAAGCGGGTCCGGACAGGCTTGATGACGCATTGACCCACAATTCATACCGGCTTGTCGACAGCTTATCCACAGACTTGCCCACACGCCGGCCGCAGTTCAGCCCAGATCGACCCACTGACCAGGCGTCGCCATCGCCCGCACGATGGGCAGCATGTCGCGCCAGCCAGCGGCAAAGCTGCTGGCCACAGGCTTGCCGTTACGGATCGCACGGGCAAAGGCGCGTAACTCGCTGGCGTAGCCATCGTCGTCATCGCGGCGCCATTCACGGGTGCGGCCACCAGCATCGCTCAGCACCAGGGTCCGGCCGTCATAGGTGGCACTGCCTTTTTCAGCCAGCAATACCAGACGCCATTCGCTATGGGCAGCGGCGGAGAAATACAGATTGATGTTGGCTATTGCACCGCTGGCCGTGTTGAGGGTGAATGCGGCGCCATCGTAACGCCCCAGGTGTGGGTTCACCTGGCTGGGGCTGGCCGTGGCGCGGGTGATTTCGCCCAGCAAGTCACGCACCACCGCCATGTAATGCACCCCGGCATCCAGCACCAGACCACCGGGAAACGCCTCGGACGAACGCCAGCCGCTGGCGATATAGCGATTGTCTTCGTGCATGAGCATCATGGCGTTCCAGCTCAGCGCGTAGGGCCGTCCGGCTTCACCGGAATCAAGCCAGCTACGGATGCGCTCAAACACGGCTGCATAGCGGAAATTCTCTGCCACCATGGTGACGCGATCAGGCCAGGCCCGGGCCAGATCCAGCATGGCCAGCGCCTGTTCTGCAGTGGGGGCAAGGGGTTTTTCGACGAGCACATGCTTGCCGGCCTTGAGCGCTGCGCGCGTGGCCACCAGGTTTTCAGTGGCCGGCAAAACGATATCGACAGCTTCGATATCCGGCCTTGCCAACATCTCGTCCCAACCGACATACCAGTCCACGCCGCCCGCCATCGCCGAAAAGTGTTGGGCCTTTTGCGCTGTGCGATTACAGACTGCCATCAGTTCTACGTCTTCGGCAGCGGCCTGCAGTGCCGGCCAGTGCAGTTCGCGCGCCGCAACGCCGCAACCGATCAGCCCCAGCTTGACGGGGTGAGACATGGATATTCTTCCTGCGAGTCGGGTATGTTCTGGCGCCAGTCACAATGTAGAACGGTGCAATCCGGGACGGATCACCCGTACGAAGTTGTGAGCAGCTCTTTGTACAATTTTGCGTAACGTTACGCGGCCCACCGACAGGAAGCAAAAGACGTATAAGGGTTACGGCGTAAGTACAACACCTGATCCGGCACGTACCAAGTATTGCGGCAGGTCAAACTTGCCTGCCGCAAACCATGGATCAGAACGCCAGCAAGGGTTCCAGCTTGGCCTGGGCCGAGGCCACCCAGGTGGGGATATAGAACGGCGCATCGTCCATGCTGATGGCTTCTACCTCAGTGAACATCTCTACCGACTGGGGCGCACCGCGCCGGGATTGCCGCGCAATGTGCGAGACCTTCCACATCAGTTGCTTGACCTCGCCCCGCTTGTTCCACAGGTCATCCAGATGCTTCATGCCCGCTGGCAGCACAAAGTAGGCATCAATGGTGTCGTAAGTGGTTTTGTCGTGAAAATGTTCCGGGTGCAGGCACAGCAACAAATAAGGCAGGTAATGCGCCTCAAGCCCGACGTAGTCAAAGATGCCCCGCGTATTGGCATCAATCAGCGCGCGCTGGAAATCGCCCCAGGACAGTTTGCGACCCGACAGCGAATACGCTTTCAGGTACACCGGATACAACTCTTTGAGCACCCATGCGCGCAGGCGCTTGCCGTTTTCCAGATCCAGCGCAGATGGCTTGAGATCAAACACGGCGTGACGATATTGCGCCAGCGAACTACACCGGCTGCCCGCCTTGTGGGCAAAGTGGGTCACGGTGTGGGGCGGGTGAGCTACCCGCAGCACCATTTCAGCATCGCAGATTTCGCACCGGCCTTTGGCGTTGTCACCATAGGTCTGCCGGAACCACTCCGCGCTCTGGATTCCTTGCCCGTTCGGGTCTGTGGCGCGATGAGTCATGGACGGTCTCCTTGTAATCAGAATGCCATGATAACGAAATGAGCCAGCTTGCCGTAGTGCGTCAATCAGCCATTTGCCGCCATCGCTACAACAAACGCGCCAGCAAAGCGCCATCCAGGTGCGCGGGCAGCGGGATAGACACCGCCACACCATTACCGGCGGCTACGCTGACGGGCTGGCTCTCGCCATCCCGCATCGCAGACAGTTCGATCACCTGATTACCGGACGGGTGGATGATTTCCAGCTGATCGCCCACGGCAAAGCGGTTTTTGACCTCAATCTGCGCCCAGCCATCCACCACGTTCAACACCTCGCCCACGTACTGGCTTTGGCGCGATTGCGAGTGTCCGTCCAGGTAGTTCTGCGTTTCATGACTGTGATGACGCTGCAAAAAACCAGCGGTGTAGCCACGATTGGCCAGCCCTTCCAGGTCTGCCAGCAGCGCGGGATCAAACGGGCGGCCGGCCACGGCATCATCGATCGCGCGCCGGTACACCTGCGCCGCACGTGCCACGTAATAAGCGCTCTTGGTGCGCCCTTCTACCTTGAGCGAATCCACGCCAATCTCGACCAGGCGCGCCACGTGTTCCACCGCGCGCAGGTCTTTGGAATTCATGATGTAAGTGCCGTGTTCATCTTCCATGATCGGCATCAATTCGCCCGGGCGGTTGGCTTCTTCGATCAGGTATTCTGTCTCTGCCGCATCGTGGCGCGGCACACCGCCACAGGCGCTCTCCCCCGCGGTGTGTACTTTGTAGTCCCAGCGGCACGCGTTGGTACAGGTACCCTGGTTGGGATCGCGATGGTTGAAGTAGCCCGACAACAAACAGCGCCCGGAATACGCAATGCACAACGCGCCATGGACAAAGACTTCCAGCTCCATATCCGGGCATTGCTGGCGGATTTCGGCGATTTCTTCCAGCCCCAGTTCACGCGAGAGAATCACCCGCGTCAGCCCCAGCGACTGCCAGAACTTCACCCCGGCATAGTTCACCGTATTGGCCTGCACCGACAAATGGATCGGCATATCCGGCCAGGCCTCCCGCACCAGCATGATCAGGCCAGGGTCTGCCATGATCAGGGCATCGGGCTTCATGGCGATCACCGGGGCCATATCGGCCAGAAAGGTTTTCACCTTGGCGTTGTGCGGCAACACATTGGCCGCCACAAACAACTGCTTGCCGCGCGAATGGGCCTCCTGAATGCCGGTGGCCAGTTGTTCCAGCCGGAAATCATTATTACGGGCGCGCAGGCTGTAGCGCGGTAGACCGGCGTAGACCGCGTCCGCGCCGAAATCGTAGGCGGTTCGCAATTTGCCGAGATTCCCGGCAGGCAATAACAGTTCTGGCGCGCGACGCATGAGTGGGGTTTCCGTCTGTGCAAGGAGCAAAGCCCACAATTATAAAACCCCGCGCTCGCTGCCTCTCTTTTAAGCAGGCGGTAAAAATGCCGGTAAAACAGGTGTTTGCCCCGTTTGTCCACAGCGCGTGCACAAGTTTGTTCCGGGTTTTGCGTGGACAACCCCGCCTTTTCCACAAGGGGTTTGCCTGACCTGCCCACGCCCTGATAAACACTGGCAGATTGCCCAAAAAACGGGCGCACTTCACAAATGTCTGGCCCGACAAGGACTTGCCCAACTTGTCCACAGGGCATGCACAGTCTTGTGCCCGTATCTTGTGTAAAACCCGTGGCCATTGCCTGTTTTTCAGGCAGCACCAAAAAGCCGTTTAGCGTCAACGACCTGGCCGGCTTGTCCACAGACCACCAACATGGTTGTTCCGCAAAAACCGTGGAAAACCGCAACTGGCCTGGGTTAGCGGCGTTTTCCACATTCCGTCGGACACCCGTTTTCACCCCGATTTTGGGGAAAAACCCACTGAATACGCCGTTTGCCTGTTTTTTCATCAGCGCTTAAAAAGCGTTATGACTCAGCACCCTGTCCGCTTTATCCACAGCCTGCGCACAGTCCAGCCCATGCAAAGCGGGGATAATCCACAGCCGCGCCGGATAAGGGCGTTGCCCATTTTGCATGCAGCGCCCAAAAAGTGATGCAAATCAAGGTGATGAGCTGCTTACCCACATGACGTACACAAGCTTGTCCAGCCTGCGCGTGGATAACCACCACGGCAGTACAAGCCGGCTGTACGCAATCACACATGCCATAGGGATGACGCGCGGTTAACATATTCGTTTCCTGGGCCATCGTTATGAGGTTTCGCCGCCATGAAGATCGGATTTATCGGCACCGGCAATATGTCCGGCGCCATGATCGCCGGTATTAAACACACCCATCCGGATTGGGAAATTCACGGCTACAACCGTAGCCACGAGAAACTGATCGCGCTGCAGAACAAATGGGAGGTGGTGCCTTCTGATTCTTTGGCCGAGATCGCCGCACTGGCAGACTTTCTGGTTGTCGGCGTCAAACCGCAGGGTTATGACGCCATGCTGGCGCAGCTACGCCCGCTGCTGCAGCCGCGGCACGTGATTGTGACTGTCGCTGTGGGTTACCCGATCGAGCGTGTGCAACGCCACGCTGGCGAACACGCCAAGGTAGTACGCAGCATGCCCAACACGCCCGCACAGATTGGCCAGGGTATGAGCGCGCTGTGCGCGTCTACCCAAGTGTCGGTGGACGAGCGCGCGGCGGTACAAAGTATTTTTGATAGCTTTGGCCGGGCGGTGTTTATCGACGAAAGCCAGTTTGATGTGTTCTCTGCCGTGGCAGGCTCTTTGCCCGCCTATGTCTGCGTGATTATTGAAGCGCTGGCCGATGCCGCCGTGCAGCACGGCATGCCCCGCCAGCAGGCTTATGGCGTGATCAGCCAGGCGGTTATGGGGTCGGCGCAACTGGTGCGCGATGGCAACCGGCATCCGGCAGAATTGAAAGACCAGGTGTGCTCACCCGGCGGCACGACCATTGCCGCCATTGCGGCGCTGGAAGCGGGTGGCTTGCGCAGCACCTTGATGGAGGCCGTCAGTGCCTGTATGGCACGGACCAAAGTCCTTGCCGGTAAATGAGTTACGGTGCTGTACAACAAAAAACCGGGGCGCGCCCCGGTTTTTTGTTGTGTGCATTAGCGGGATTAACCCAGCTTTTTGCGAATCGCCGCCGTCACGCCTGCGCCATCCAGCCCGCAATCAGCCAGCAGTTTGTTTTGCTCACCATGCTCAACGTAGCCGTCCGGCAGGCCCAGCAACAGCGTATCGACCTTGATGCCTTGGGCACTGAGTGATTCCAGCACGGCGCTGCCCGCGCCGCCCATGATGGCGTTATCTTCCACCGTCACAATCAGATCGTGGCTGGCAGCCAGCTCCGCCACCAGCGCGTCGTCCAGCGGCTTCACAAAGCGCATGTTGGCCACGGTGGCGTCCAGTGCTTCGCCAGCATCCAGCGCTGCGCCCAGGCGCGTGCCAAACGAAAGGATGGCCACCTTGCTGCCCTTGCGGCGGATTTCACCCTTGCCCCAGGGCAACGCGGTCATCTCTTCCTCAACCTTGGCGCCGATGCCACTGCCACGCGGATAGCGCACTGCGGTTGGGCCATCGTGCAAGAACGCGGTGTAAAGCATCTGGCGGCATTCGTTTTCGTCCCCCGGAGCCAGAATGGCCATATTGGGGATGCAACGCAGGAACGAATAATCAAACGAGCCCGCATGCGTCGGGCCATCCGCGCCCACCAGCCCTGCCCGGTCAATGGCAAATACCACCGGCAGGTTTTGCAGTGCCACGTCATGCACCAACTGGTCATAAGCGCGCTGCAAGAAGGTGGAGTAAATCGCCACCACCGGCTTGACGCCCTCACAGGCCAGGCCACCGGCAAAGGTCACGGCGTGCTGTTCGGCAATGCCAACATCAAAGTAGCGGGCGGGATATTGCTCGGCAAACTTCACCAGCCCCGAGCCTTCACGCATGGCGGGGGTGATGCCGACCAGACGTTCATCTTTGGCGGCCATGTCGCACAGCCAGTCGCCAAAGACCTGGGTAAAGCTGGGTTTGCTGCTGGATTTGCCGGTCATGCCGTTTTCTGGCGTAAACGGGGTCACGGCGTGATATTTGACCGGGTCCGCCACGGCCAGTTTGTAGCCCTGACCTTTTTTGGTCACCACATGCAAAAACTGCGGGCCAGACAGGTTCTTGATGTTCGACAGCGTGGTGACCAGCGTGTCGATATCGTGGCCGTCAATCGGGCCGATGTAATTGAAACCAAACTCTTCAAACAGCAAACCGGGCGTGAACAAGCCCTTGAGCTGTTCTTCGCTGCGCTTGGCCAGTTCCCGCAGGGGCGGCACTTTGTCCAGCATGCGGCCAGAGACATTGCGAAACCCGTTGTAGAACTTGCCCGACAGCATCTTGGCCAGGTAATTGTTCAGGGCGCCGACATTGGGCGAGATCGACATCTCGTTGTCGTTGAGAATCACCAGCAGATCAACGTCCCGATCACCCGCGTTGTTGAGCGCTTCAAACGCCATGCCGGCCGTCATGGAGCCATCACCAATCACGGCAATGGCTTTGCGGTTTTCGCCATGCAGTTTGGCGGCCTCGGCAAAGCCCAGCGCCGCACCGATGGAGGTGCTGGAATGACCCACGCCAAAGGTGTCGTATTCGCTCTCTTCACGCTTGGGAAAACCCGCCAGACCATTTTGCTGGCGCATGGTGCCCATACGCTCGCGGCGGCCAGTCAGCACCTTGTGCGGATAGCTTTGATGGCCCACATCCCACACGATCCGGTCATACGGGGTGTTAAAGACGTAGTGCAACGCCAGGGTCAGCTCAACCGCCCCCAGATTGGAGGCAAAATGGCCGCCCGTGCTGCTGATGGAGTCCAGCAGAAACTGGCGCAGTTCACCCGCCACCTGCGGCAGGTCTTCCCGGTTCAGGGCGCGCAGATCGGCGGGCAGATTGATTTGATCAAGCAATGTGGTCATGACTCTGTTCTTTTAGCTGCGGCGTTCGACGATGAAGTCTGCCAATGCCTGCAAACGGGCAGCGCGCTCGCCAAATGGCGCCAGCGCAGCGCGGGCCTCGTTCAATAGTTCTGCGGCTTTGTCTTTAGCCCCTTTCAGGCCCAGCAAAGACACGTAGGTCGGTTTGTGGTTGGCTGCATCCTTGCCCACGGTTTTGCCCAGGGTGGCGGTGTCGGATTCTTCATCCAGCACATCGTCAATCACCTGGAACGCAAGACCGATGCATTTGGCAAAATGATCCAGCCGCGCCCGATCTTCGCTGTTCATGGGCTCGCCGCAATAAGTGCCCATGATGACGCTGGCGCGGATCAGCGCGCCAGTCTTGAGAATATGCATCAATTCCAGTTCGGGCAGAGTCAGTGTCTGACCGACACTGTATAGATCAATACCCTGCCCGCCGCACATGCCAAGGCTGCCAGAGGCCCGTGCCAGCGCCGCAATGGTGGCCACCTGGTCGGCAGCGCGCGCAAAGGGCGCATGCGCCAGCACGTCAAATGCCTGGGCTTGCAAGGCATCCCCCGCCAGGAGCGCGGTGGCTTCATCAAACTGCACGTGGACGGTGGGCTTGCCGCGGCGCAGCACATCGTTATCCATGGCCGGCATGTCGTCATGAACCAGCGAATATGCGTGGATCATCTCTACGGCAGCCGCAGCGGCGGCCGTACAGGGCGCACTGCCATTAACCAGTTCAGCAGCGGCGTAGACCAGCAAGGGGCGCACGCGTTTGCCGCCATCAAGCACAGCGTAACGCATGGCGTCATGCAGTCTTGACGGCGCATGCGACAGCGGCGGCAGTGATTGTTCTAGCGTGTTTTCCATGCGCGTCTGAACGTCGCGCATCCAATCCTTGAAGTCGGTCAAGCTTGATCCCCATCCACTTTGAGGGTCTGCAGGCGGTCCCCTTCCAGGACCTTGAGCTGGCGTTCGGCATCAGCCAGTTTGCTTTCGCAATATTGCAAAAGCTCCTGACCGCGCTGCCAGGATGCGAGCGAGGCTTCCAGCGCCAGATTGCCAGATTCAAGCTGGGCGATCAGCGCTTCCAGCTCGGCAAAACCGGCTTCAAAATTCTCCGGCTGTTTGACTGTTTTAGGCATGCTGCAAAACTCGGCGGAAAATCCAGCGAACATAGCGTATTGGCGGGTTTGGCGTCAATGACAGGCAGATGACTGTTGCCTTGGCCAAAGAGAGCGGCAGCGTCGCATGCGCCCGCATTTTCACCAGGATCGCAAGACATTCCCGATAGATGACTTTACTGCATTGATCTAGTTGATTTTTTTAATGCACTGCAACATTTCTTACAGAAATGGCAATGATAAAATTGTTTATGCATAGCGCATAAATCACAAAAACCCAATTAAATCAGTCCTCATCCCAAGTCATACCGCTGTAACAAAAAAGTAATAAGCTGCAGGCGATTTTTACCATAGCGGAAAGCAAGTCATGAAAATTGCCGTGCAACTCAAACTGGTCAGCGCGTTTACCGTTCTGGTGCTGATCTGCCTTGCCGGCTGGTTGGCTTTCCAGACATCGGGCCTCGCGCGCGACTTCGCCCGTTATCGCAATGCGCAAGATACGGTGGCCGAGTTAGGCGACATGCGCGCCACCATGCTGACCATCTCCCGGCTTGATCCGTTGAATGAACACGCCCAGGCACAACTGGATGCCGCTACCGCCGAGGTTAATCAGAACGCGCAACGCATTGCGCCCGCACTCGCGCATGACCAGACCGAGGCATTGCGGGCCGGCCTCAAAGGCCACTGGGCCAGCTTTGTGCAGCAATACCAAAGCGCGATCAAAATTGCTGCGACCAGCCCGCAAGATGCGCTGAATATGCCGGACCAGGCCTGGCACAATGAACTGGAACCCTTGCTGGCGACGGTTGAAACCCTGCGCGACGGTGCCGCCAAAGCGGGCCAGGACGCCACAGCCACAATTGATAGTCATGTCCACCAACTCCTGGCTGCGATCCTGGCGCCCCTGGTGGTCACCGGTTTGCTGATTGTGATCAGCCAACTGTATTTCTCCCGCATGCTCAGCCAGCGCATGCGCAGCATGAACAATGTCAGTCGGCAACTGCAAACGGGCGATCTGACTCACCGCATGCCGGCCGGTAAGGACGAAATTGGCGAGTTGGGCGTCGCGCTCAATCATTTTCTGGATCAACTTGCCGCTACCCTGCGTGAGGCGCGGCAAGCCGCACAATCCACCCGGACCGATGCCGCCGCTGTCACCCAACTGGCACAAGCCATTCACGGCGACGCCACGGTACAGACCACGCATCTGAAAGATATTGTCGATAGCAGCAGCACCTTGCGTGAAGCTGCCGTGCAAATGGGCGCACAGGCCGCACACGCCGGCGATATTGCACGTACCACGCAACAGGCGGTTGATGATGCACACGGGGCCGGCGCTGCATCTTTGGTGCGCCTGCAAACCTTGGGTGAAGAGTTTGCGAACACCGACCAGGCCATGCATGCGCTAGCCAGTTCGGTGCAGGACATCATTCACATGGCCGGTGCCATTGAAAAGATTGCCCAGCAAACCAACTTGCTGGCACTGAACGCCGCCATTGAAGCCGCCCGCGCGGGTGAAACCGGTCGTGGTTTTGCCGTCGTGGCCGACGAAGTCCGCAAACTGTCGCTGGATACAACCAGCGCTACCCAGAACATTCGCAAGATTCTGAGCGATACCGATTCACGCACTCAGGCAACGCTGGCTGCCATGGCCGCAGCCAACGAGCGGGTGACGCAATGCCGGGATGACGGCGCCACCATTGCGGCCGCGCTGGAACGGATCAGCCGGGCGGCTGAACAGGTCAGTAGTATGATGGATGGTATTGCGGCGGCCACCGAAGAACAGGGTGGCGCTACAGAAGCCATTAACCAGCGTCTGTCCGGGATTGGTGCCAGCGCTGGTCAAAGCATTACGCGCACCCAGGATATGCTGGGCCAGATGCGCATGCTTACCGGTGTGGCCGACGGCATGGAACAGCAACTGACCGGGTTCCGCTTTTAAATTTTGCGCATCCGTGCGGCGCGTTTAATGGAGTACGCGCCGATCGTGGTGTTCGGTTTCGGCAAACATCGCGCCCTCTTCCAGCGTGGCCTCGTCGTCATCCACCGCGGCCGCTTGCAGCATCAGTTGAGCAAAACCGGCCGGCACTCCGGCTTTGAGCATGATCTCCAGCAGATCCTGCGCGTCACCACCGGCATCCAGGTTGTCCTGGGTCCATTCGAACCAGTCGCCGTAAAAATCCAGCCAGTGTGCGTCCAGAAATTCCATCATTTCGTCCCATCGGGCATGCAATAAGGCCATAGGATATATCCGATAAGCCTACGCAAACGGACACCTGTGTACTATTGACGCCTCGATTTCTCACAAAAAAACGGTGTCGATGTGCGCGCAAGCCTGCGCCAACCAGGACACCAACAAAAACGGAGCCGGTAAGGCTCCGTTTTTCTCATAAAACAGTGGATGGTTCAGAGGGCAAAACGCATCGATAAATCGATGGCGCGCACGTCTTTGGTAAGCTTTCCGACGGAAATCCGGTCCACCCCGGTTTCGGCAATGGCCCGAATTTGCGCCAGATCAACCCCGCCCGATGCTTCCAGTACCGCCCGCCCCCGGGAAGACTGCACGGCGACGCGCATATCCGCCAGGCTCATGTTATCCAGCAACACCGAGGTTGCGCCGGCGTGCAGGGCCTCGTTCAGTTCATCCAGGTTTTCCACTTCAATCTGGATGGTGACGTGTGACGGCGCAAGCTCACGCGCGGCCTTGAGGGCGGCACCGATGCCACCGGCCGCCATGATGTGGTTTTCCTTGATCAGAATGCCGTCGTATAAACCAATGCGCTGGTTCTCTCCGCCGCCAACCTTGACTGCGTACTTCTGCGCCAGCCGCAGACCGGGCAGGGTTTTGCGCGTGTCATACACTTTGGCTGGCGTGCCGACAATTGCATCGGCATAACGGCGGGTTTCGGTGGCGACGCCGGACAACAACTGCAAGAAATTGAGTGCGCCGCGTTCGCTCGTCAGCAGACTACGCGCCGGGCCTTCCACCCGGCACAACAGGGTGTTGGGCGCGACACGCTCGCCTTCTGACACTTGCCAGAGCACCCGGCTGGCAGGGTCCACCTGCCGATAGACTTCTTCAAACCAGTCCTGACCGCAGATCACGGCTTCTTCCCGTGCAATCACGGTGGCCACGCCGGGGTGGTCGGCGGCAATCAATTGTGCGGTCCAGTCACACTGGCCTATGTCTTCAGCCAGGGCAGCCGCCACATTGGCAGCAATCACGTGATGAGCGGGAGCAGTCATGCGGCGAAATCCTGAGTGCAAAAACGCTTATTGTACCGGCCAGGGCAGCGGTGCGATGGCTGTTTTGATTTCTTGTTCAATCCGGGCCAGCGCGGCGTCGTTTTCGGCTTCCAGCCGCAAGGTGAGTACCGGTGTGGTGTTAGAGGCGCGGATCAGGCCAAAGCCATCCGGATATTCAATGCGCAAACCATCCACGGTGATCAGGCTGCTTGAAGTGGGAAAGCGGGCATTTTTAGCGATGCGTGCAACCACAGCGTGACCGTCTTCTTGTACCGGCACCTGGATTTCCGGCGAAGAAATAAACTGCGGCATGCTATCAAGCAATGCGTCCAGGTCAACGCCGGCAGCAATCATTTGCACAATGCGCGCGCCAGCGTACATGCCATCGTCAAAGCGCCATTGCCCAAACGCCAGGTGGCCGGATAACTCGCCAGCGACCAGCGCGCCGGTTTCCTTCAGCCGCTTTTTCATGTGTGTATGACCCACGGCAATAACTTCGCTAGTGCCGCCCAGTTGTTCTACCCAGACCGCCACGGCGCGGGTTGATTTGACGTCATACAGCACGTGCCCGCCCGGATGCGCATCCAGCATGGCCTTGGCAAACAGCATCAGGATACGGTCACCCGGCACAATGCGGCCGCTTTTGGTCACCACGCCAAGCCGATCACCATCGCCATCAAAGGCCAGCCCGACCGCCGCGCCAGTATTGGTCACGGCTTTTTGCAGATCTACCAGATTGGCGGCTACTTGCGGGTCTGGATGGTGATTGGGGAAATGACCATCGACCTCGGTAAAGAGGCCCTGCACGGTACAACCGAGCTGTGCGTAAAGTTGCGGCGCAGTGGCCCCCGTTACGCCATTGCCGCAGTCAATCACAATGGATAACGGTTGCTCGAGCCTGTTTTGGGCGCACAGCGCCTTGATGTATTCGCCCGCAATGTCCAGTTGTTCTATCCGGCCCTGGCCATTCACAAAATCATCCGCTTCGATCAAGTCGGCCAGCCCCGCCAGGCGCGCATCGCCCACGGTCACGCCGCCTTCCATGATCTTGATACCGTTGTAATTGGGCGGATTATGGCTGCCCGTGACCACGGCACCGCAGCCTTCGGATTTGTAGAGCGCGGCGTAATACATCTCTGGCGTGGCGGCAAGACCAAGGTCCAGCACGGTCAAACCGCATTCGGTCAGACCACGCATAAGGGCGGCGGCCAGATCAGGGCTGGAGAGCCGGCCGTCCCGCGCGACCGAAAACAGCGTATGCCCGGCACGCGCCACCATACTGCCCGCGGCACGGCCAATCAGATAGGCTGCCTCCGGCGTGAGTTTGTCGACGGTGGAGCGCACGTCGTAGGCTTTGAACAAGCTGCGGTCGATGCGGGACATAGCGAAAACTCCTTCGATCAAAGAACCTGCGCAGTGGCCTTGTAGGCCGGCAGGTTGACATCAAAAAACGAAAGCAAAGTGCGCGGCAACCAGGCTAGCCGGCCGGGCGGCATGCCGTCGGCAAATCCGACGTGGCCACCGGTGGCGGGCTGCAGCAAGGTCACTGCGGCAGAGACCTCGCTTTGTTTTGGCAAGATATGCGCCGGCACAAAGGGGTCATTCTTTGCGTTGATAATCAGCGTGGGCACGGTAATGCCGCGCAAATGCGGCTTGCTGCTGGCTGCGCTCCAGTAGTGGTCAACATCCCGGAAACCATGTAGCGGTGCAGTAACCAGGTTATCGAACTCGCGAAGCGTCACCGCGCGGTGCATGGCGGTCTGGTCGATACGGACATCGCCATGCAAGCGCAGTTTGTCACTCATTTTCTGTTTTAGCGTGCGCAAAAATTCGCGCGTGTAAATTTGCCGGTTCAGTCCTTTATCCAGCACCGCGCCGCACTCGGTCAGATCCAGCGGGGCGCAGACTGCAGCGGCAGCATCAATCACCTCTGCCGCCGCAGCGCCGCGTTCACCCAGCCATTTGAGCAAGGCATTGCCGCCCAGCGAGACGCCAGTGGCAAAGATCGGCACATCCGGATTTTGCTCACGCAGGCGGCGCAGCACCCAGTCAATTTCGACCGAATCGCCAGCGTGATAAGCCCGTGGCAGGCGGTTGTCAAAATCACCGCAAGAACGAAAATGCGGCACCACGCCACGATAGCCCACCGCTTGGGCCGCGCCAAACAAAGACAGCGAATAATGGCTGCGCGAACTGCCTTCCAGCCCGTGAAACAGCACCAGCAAGGGTTGTTTGGTATCGCCATCCAGCCAGTCCACGGCGATCTCGTCCGCGTCTGGCGTCTGCCAGGTTTCACGCCGGAACTGGGGGCCACGATTACCCAGCAACAGGGCTGGATACAGCGTTTGCAAATGGCCGCCAGGTAACCACGACGGCGCACGATAACAAGCAAAATCAGGAGCTGAAGAACGGGACATGGACCAAGGCCAGGCAAAGACAGATTCAGGGCAAGCCGGCCAGCGCCACGTGGTGCTGGCCAGACCAGAGGGCGTTAGATTGCAATACCCTTGTCGTCAAACATGCCTTCAAACAGGATGGAGCTAAGATAACGCTCGCCCGAATCAGGCAGGATCACGACGATGGTCTTGCCGGCATGTTCTGGCAGTTTGGCCAGCCGCACGGCAACTGCAACGGCTGCGCCGGACGAAATCCCCGACAGCAAACCCTCTTCACGCGCCAGACGGCGAGCGTATTCCACAGACTCTTCATTGGTGACTTGTTGCACGTCATCAATCAAGGACAGATCCAGTACATCCGGCACAAAGCCAGCGCCAATACCCTGGATTTTGTGCGGGCCGGGTTGCAGCGGCTGACCAGTCCGCTTTTGCGTCAGCACCGGGCTGGCGGTGGGCTCTACCGCAACCGAGTGCAGCGCTTGCTTGCGTTCTTGTTCAAAGTAACGCGATACACCGGTAATGGTGCCGCCCGTACCTACGCCAGACACCAGGATATCCACCTTGCCATCGGTGGCGTTCCAGATTTCCGGGCCGGTGGTGGCCACATGAATGGCCGGATTGGCCGGGTTCTTGAACTGCTGCAGCAACACGTATTTGTCGGGGTCGGACGCAACAATTTCTTCGGCCTTGGCAATGGCGCCATTCATGCCCTTGGCGCCTTCGGTCAGAACCAGTTTGGCGCCGAATGCAGCCAGCAATTTGCGGCGCTCTACGCTCATGGTTTCCGGCATGGTCAAGGTCAGGGGAATCCCCTTGGCTGCAGCCACAAACGCCAGCGCAATGCCGGTATTGCCACTGGTGGGCTCGACCAGTTCTTTGCCCGGCCCGAGCAAACCGCGCTGTTCAGCGTCGGCAATCATGGCCGCGCCAATGCGGCATTTGACCGAATACGCCGGGTTGCGGCCTTCTACCTTGGCCAGGATGGTGGCGCCAGCGCCATCGGTAATGCGGTTGAGTTTAACCAGCGGCGTATTGCCAATGGCCAGCGCGTTGTTCTCGAACCAGTGAGCCATGCGTATCTCCGTTTAAAAATCAGGGTAGCAAAATCATCCAGTGATCCGGCTGTATAGCCGAAGCGCAAAAATCAGGCTTTGCGGCGTTGTGCCGCCAGTTGCAGTGCCACGTCCGTGAGCACGCGGTAAGCTTCGCCCGTGGCAGGGTCAAGCGCCGTCGTTGCGGCGATTTCCTGCGCAATGATGTCCAGATCATTGCGTGCTGCGGGGCCAGTCAATGCCTGCATGGGGCCTGCCCGATCCAGGTTCGCCAGTGTGCCATCAATCAGCGGTTTGAGCGCAGACCAGGCCGCCGCGCGCGGTACGCCCGCGCCTTCCATGCTGCGCAATGCGGTTTCCATCAACGCCACCAGATGATTGCAGGCCAGCACCGCACCGGCGTGATAGAGCAACTTGCCGGACGCCGGGATGGTAAACCGCTGAGCGCCAATGTCATCGAACAAAGGCAGCAGGATATCCAGCGCAGCCGCATCACCCTCTGCCGCACACCAGGTGCCGGCAAAACGGGTGATGGCGTTCGCCGGATCAGCAAACGAGAACAACGGGTGCACGCTGGCGAGCACCGCGCCGCAAGCACGCAGCGGTGCCAGTAGCTCGCTTGATAACGCCCCGCTGCAATGGAACACCACATCGCCCGGCCGCAAATGAGGCACCAACCGGGTCGCAGCGCCAGCAATGGCGTCATCTGGCGTGGCAATCAGTGTGATGGCCGCCGGTGCCAGCGCATCCCACCCCACCACCCGCCCGGCACCGATGAAGCCTGCGGCGGCGCGCCCGCGTGCAGCGTCCCGGCTCAGCAAGTCAGCCACACGCACGCTGGCACGTTCATGCCAGAGCCGGGCCAGCGTTTGCCCCAGCCGGCCAGGGCCAATGATGTTCAATTGAGGAAGCGACATGACAGCAATTGGTAAAAAAAATGACACTGCCCGGATGTTACGCTGCTGTCCGCCCGTGGCAAACCGCCCATGAGTGCTATAACAGCACCAATCCGGCGACCAGCCCCACCCGCGATCCCGCCCAACAGCCCAAAGACGAAGACGCGCATATGACCCAGCCCGTAGACACCCAACAGATTGATCCAGACGACCTGCCCGCAGACCCGACCCGTCGCCGCGTGCTGGAAGGCCTTGCCGCTGTCAGCGTGGCCGGTGTGCTGCCACTGGTGGCAGAAGAAGCCGATGCGGCCAAAAACCGTCCCCAACACGCCAGCGGCCCGCTGGACGCGCGGCTGAACGCCCATGTGAAAAACATTGTGGTGATCTACCTGGAAAACCGCAGCTTCAACAATCTGTATGCCGATTTTCCGGGCGTGCAAGAACCGCT
>JASLES010000274.1 GCA_030151005.1 Silvimonas sp. | reverse complement strand
TAGATGTTATTGGTTGGCACGCCCAGGCCCGTCAGCCAAAGAGTAAAATTAGCGCTACAGCTGTAGTCCGCACTCCAACCGACATTAGTGAAGGTCACCTGGCCTGTGCCCGCGTAAATAACCTGACCTACTGCATAACTGGCAGGATCGAAGGAAGGTGGGTTAACGTTGCTAACCATAGCGGTGTAATAGGGCAAACCATCCGTGGTACCAGTTTGTGTGCACTTAACTACAGCCCATACGCCGTTACTACCCAGCAGCATGGTCAGCAGCATAACTAGCACCGGCAGAAATCTGCCGCGACGTCGCGTGTTGTATGTATTGAAAAATTTCATGATCCTGATCCGTAGCGCGCCACGCGCGGGTTCTTCGTTGGTAAGCAAGCCGCCACGGTCATGTCTCGATACTTCTTGATAATTTCTCGTAGACAGGCGAAGGCGCTAAATAGCCACGCAAGGTACTGTTTTTGCGCACCCGATACGATAGGAAATGCCTGAGTTTTCAATAGTTAATATTGGTGGACTGACCAACTGCCAGGAGACTGCGGGGGCGGAGACCAGCGTGCCCTGCCCAGCCCGGATGTAGGCTGGGCACGTTCTTATTTGTCGGCAACTGCTGCGGTTGAGGCGGCCTCTGCTGCGGGCATGGAGGCTACGCGTGATGCGCCCTGGTAGGCCAGGTAATAGCGGTTTACCGTGGTGACGTAATCGAGCAAGCGATTACCCACGGATTGCTTTGCCACTTTTTCGACATTGCCTTCCCACCGGTTTGGGTCCAGCCCTTGCGCTTGCGCTTTCTTGCGCAACTGCTGGATACGCCCCTCACCCGCGTTGTACGCGGCAATCATGAATGCCAACTGGTCGTCTGGCTCAATGCCCGGAGATTTGAAAACATCACGCAAATAGGCCAGATAACGCGCGGCGGCGGTCACGTTCTGTTCGTTATCGTGTGGGTTGGTCACGCCCATTTTGCGGGCGGTGGCCGGGTTGATCTGCATGATGCCGGTCGGGCCATTTTTGCGGATAACCGGGTGCAGCGTACTCTCGCGCTGGCCAATGGCGGCCAGCAGCATCCAGTCCATATTGTTGGCAGAGGCCACCAACTGGAACATCGGCGCAAAAAAGCCCAGCTTATCAACCGCACTCAGTTGGTTGGGGTTGCTGATCCGGGCGTCGCTGGACAAAAACCGTTGTGTCAGTTTGAGAGCCCGCTGCGCCATACCCGCACCCGGGCCGCTGACAAAGCGGTTGAGTTCGGCCAGTAATTGCGGCTTGCTCTGATCAACTGCCCAGGCCACGTCTACCGTGGGCTCAACGCAGGCATCATTGCGCAGGCGCGGGTATTTTTTGCCCCACAGTTCCGTGACATACCGGCTGGATAAAGTCGCCACGCTGTCATCGCTCTGGATGGTACCCAGTACCGCTTCTGCGGTGGTGCCAGCGGCGGCATCGCGGGAGATGATTTTGGGGTAATCAAGCAACAAGCGGCGGGCGTAGCTGCCACTGGCAATGGTGAGGGTTTTGCCGTCTGCAGCTTTGATCTCTCCCAGCGCCTCGGCATTGGGGTTCTGCACTACACACCATTGATCACGCAGGTAAGGCTGGGTGAATGCCACCAGTTGCTTGGCACCCTCGTTCACCGGCATTAGCCCGGCGGCGATATCGCCTTTGCCTGCGCGCAGTGACGGGATTATCTCGCCGCTATCGACCGGGACAAACATCAGCTTGAGCGAAGGCGCATTTTTGGCCTTGTTGCGGTTCAGGAATTTCTCCAGCTCCAGCAACATGGCGTATTCCACACCGTGCGGGCGGCCATTCTGAAAGAAAAAGGTGGAGGGTCCCAGCGCAACCAGTACCCGTAATTGCCGGGGAGGATTGGCAGGATCGTAATCCTGGTCGCCCAGTTCAGTCTGGCTACTGAGTGCCGGGTGTTCGCTTTTCTGGCTTGCTACCGCACGCGGCCGCTTGGGGCTGTGATTGGCTGCAAAGACGCTGCCATTGCCAAGAAAAAGAACGAACAACAGAAGGTAAATCAGGGATTTGGCCTGGTTCATGCGCCGCATTTTAGGTGGCGACGCAAACCTTGTGCCAGTAGCAGCCTCACAAAAGGCTGTTTTTGCGGGATTGCCGCATGCTTTTGACCCTGGCGCGCTCATCTGCACGCCACCAGGAAGGCGCCGAGCGCCGATCAGGCGGAGAAATCCGTAGCAAAGCGGTGAGCCCAGCCAGTGTCACCTTCGTCAAAGGTGTAACGGCCGGTTTTGCCATCTGCCAATCGTTTGACGGTCAGGCGCGCCATTTGCCCGATTGCGCCGCTCAACCACGACGGGCCATCCAGATGAAAATCAAAGTCTTCCGGCTCCCGCTCCAGGGTCTGCAAAGCCATATCCAGCGCTACACGCTGATCCCAGGGCAAGGTCGACACAACGTCTACAGACATCCGGTACTCCTCAGGTATTGGGCTTTGGCCAGGGCCATATAACATCACCGGCGCCCAGACGGTGCGCCGGTGATGAGTGTACAGCTTGCCGGACCCATTGATCGATGGATGAGAGATCAAAGTTGCGAGAAGCTGCCCCGTGCAAGGTCAGACTCGAACTCGCGCAACCAGGTGGTCGGGCCCTCATCGCCCAGATACATGCGGATGCGGTCAAACCGCGCTACGCTGATTTCACGCTGTTGTGCGCCTGCGCCATTGAGCCATGCATCGTTCGCCACAACATCAAAGTCTTCATGTATATAACCATGGCGCTCGCAAGCACTGATAAATTCATCTTGTTCGGTGGGGTCGAACTGATAAAACAGTTTTTGGGGCATGGTGAGTCCTCCAGTTGGGCCATCGAGACCAGCATAGACCACGGATATCCCGATCCGGCGCACAACTTCTTGTCCGAAGATCAACCGGTCTATCGTCAGACAGACCCCGGCGGGCGTGAAACCCTCACCGCATGCACGGTTTTAGTGTGCAAACGCTTCATCGTGTGCCCCGAACAGGTAAAATGGCGCACTACGTCTGTCCGCTTGCCAGCCGCCCGTCGTCTGGTAAGGCCAGCCGATAACCGGAACCTACCGCCATCCGGCCTCACCCGCAGTCCAGGAATCACCCATGCCTTTGCTTTACGTAGAAAACGCCAGCCTTGCTTACGGTCACTGGCCCTTGCTTGATCACGCCACCTTTGTCGTCGAAGAAGGCGAACGCGTGGGCCTGATAGGTCGCAACGGCCAGGGCAAATCCACATTACTGAAGGCCATTGCCGGTCTTGCGGTGCTGGATGACGGGGAGATTCGCATTGCCCAGGACGCCCGGCTGGCTTTTGTTGCGCAAGAGCCGGAGTTTCTGCCTGGCCAGACGGTGTTTGAAGCGGTAGCCGAGGGCCTGGGCGATTTGCGCCAGGTGTTGATCGACTACCACGCCACGGCCGACGCGCAAGATGGCAGCGAAGAAAAGCTGGCGCAGCTCATGCAATTGCAGCATGAACTGGAAGCACGCGATGGCTGGCGTTTTGACGTGCTGATCTCCGGCACGCTTAGCCACCTTGGCCTGCCGCCGCAAACACCGGTGGCCGATTTGTCTGGCGGCTGGAAAAAACGCGTAGCGCTCGCACGGGCACTGGTTAGCGAGCCCCAAGTCTTGCTGCTGGATGAACCCACCAACCACCTGGACGTCAGCGCCATTGAGTGGCTGGAAGGTCTGTTGAACAACTTTACCGGTAGCGTGCTGTTCATTACCCATGACCGGCGCTTTCTGGATAACGTGGCCAACCGCATCATTGAGCTGGATCGGGGCCAGATCACCAGTTTCCCGGGCAATTTCTCGACCTATGAAACGCGCAAAGCTGAACTGCTGGTGCAAGAAGAAACAGTGAACCGCAAGTTCGACAAATTCCTGGCGCAGGAAGAAGTGTGGATTCGCAAGGGCGTCGAAGCCCGCCGCACACGTAACGAAGGCCGCGTGCGCCGGCTGGAACAACTGCGGCGGGATCGCGCCAGCCGCCGCGAGCGGATTGGCAATGTGTCGTTCCAGCTGGATGCCGGCGATCGTTCCGGCAAGCTGATTGCCGAGTTTGAAAACGCCAGTCTCTCGTTTGGCAATAAGGTCATCCTGAATGACTTCAGCTCACGTTTGATCCGTGGTGACAAGATTGGTCTGATTGGCCCCAATGGCGTTGGCAAAACCACGTTCCTGAAACTGGTACTGGGCGAACTGGAGCCAGATGCCGGCACGGTACAGCGCGGCACCAAGATAGAGGTTGCGTATTTCGACCAGTTCCGCGAACAACTGGACGAAAACGCCACAGTCGCAGACGTGGTCAGCCAGGGGAATGAATACGTCGAGATTGGCAACTCGCGCAAGCACATCATGGGCTATCTGGAAGAGTTTCTGTTTCCGGCAGAGCGCGCCCGCAGCCCGGTGCGCTCTTTGTCTGGCGGCGAGCGTAACCGCCTGCTACTGGCGCGGTTGTTCACGCGCCCGGCCAACGTGCTGGTGCTCGACGAACCCACCAACGACCTGGATATCGACACGCTGGAACTGCTTGAACAGTTGCTGATTGACTACCCCGGCACCGTATTTCTGGTCTCTCACGACCGGGCTTTTCTTGATAACGTCGTCACACAAGTTGTTGCTTTTGAGGGTGAGGGAGTTCTGCTGGAAAACGCGGGCGGCTATAGTGACTGGCAGCAAGCGCGCGAACGTATGCTCAAAGCGCGTGCGGCAAGCCAGCAAAGCAACACCCGCAAAGAATCTGTCGCGGAAAAAACGCCAGAACGTCAACGGCAACGCCCTGCCCGGCTAAGCTTTAACGAGCAACGGGAACTGGAACGATTGCCTGATGACATTGCGGCGCTGGAACAAGAACAGACCCAGTTAAATGAAGCACTACTGAATCCGGACATTTACCGGACAGACCCACTCAAGGCACGCGAGATGCAAACACGGGTAGAAGTGATCGAGACGAGCTTGCTCGAAAAACTGGAACGCTGGGAACAACTGGAAGCGCGGCGCTAACCCCTCCATGGAATGGCCGTTCAGTTCGCGCGGGCAGTCTGTGCCGCGCCAATCGTCGCTGCGCCCGATGCGTGTCGGGCTGGTGTCGTTTTACGTCATTCTGCTGGCGGGCTGTGGGCTGGTTCTGGCCTGGCTCACGCTGCGCGACTACGACGCAAGCCTGGACGAAGCCCGGCGCCAGAACCTTTTGCTGGCGCGCTCGCTGGACGAACAAACCACCCGCACATTCATCTCTGCCGAACAGGCCATTCAGGGTGCGGTAGACCGGCTGGAAGTGGCCGGTGGCGTCTCTAACGCCGATCCGCAGGATATTTCGCGCGAGTTGCGCAGCCGCCTGCGACTCACCCCGCAGGTCAGCGACATTGTCACGGTCGATGAACACGGCATGGTGCACAGCAGCGGCGCGCATCCGGGCATTCATGATATCGATTACTCGGACCGCGCCTGGCTGCAATACCATCGTGACAGCACGGACCCGCGTTTCCTGGTGTCCTCCCCGGTTGTGGGCAAGGTGTCAGATGCCTGGATGATCCCGGTTTCGCACCGGGTGGACAAACCGGATGGCAGCTTTGGCGGCGTGGTGGCAGCCGGCATCCAGCCAGAGTATTTCAACCGTTTCTACCGCTCGCTCAAGTTGCCTGCTGGCACCCATATCAAGCTGTTACGCAGTGACGGCATTTTGCTGCTGAATTACCCGCTCGACCCGCGCGAACTGGGCCGCAATCTGCGCGCCAGTGATGCCACCCGTTTTGATCAAAGCCGGCAAAACCACGGCGCGTTCTATACAGACAACACGCAGCCGGGTAATGAAAAACTGGTGACGTTCCTCGTCTCGGAAGGCGAGCTGCCCATGATCGTGATGGTGACGTCCGATCTGGATGTGGTGCTGGAGAAATTCCACAGCGATTTGCTGGGGCGCACGGTGTCCGCACTGTTGCTGATTCTGGTGGTCAGCGCCCTCTTGTTCCTGCTTCTTAGACAGATACGGCGGGTAGAGCAGATTGAATCCCGCCTGTATCTGACGCAATTTACCGTGGATGAAGCGCCAGACGTGATCTTGTGGGCGGATCGGCAGGCGTTTGTGCGCTATGCCAACCGCGCGGCGTCTGCCATCACCGGCTACCACCATGAAGAACTACTGCGGATACGCTTTCTGGATCTGTATCCGCATATCACCGATCCACAATGGCAAGAATTCTGGCAACGGCTACGCCTGGAAAAGCGCATGGTGCACATCACCCACCAGCGCAACCAGGAAGGCACCCTGCAACCAGTAGAAATCACCTTTAACTACGTTGAGTTCTTTCAGGAAGCGTATATCTGCAGCACGGTGCGCGACATTACGGAACAACAAAACTCCGAACGCGAACTGCGCCGCCACCGCGACCATTTGCAAGATCTGGTGCTGGAACGCACAGCAGAAATCCGCACGGTGCTTGATGCCAGCCCGCTAGCGATCATGTTGTCCGTGCGCAATACCATCCGCCTGGTGAACCCGGCGTTTGAAATTCTCTTTGGTTACGCCGCCAGCGACATCATCGGCCTGCCTACCCGGGTTATTCATGCCTCGGAAGCGCGTTACAACGAACTGGCCACTACCATCTGGGCGCGTATCAATACCGGTGGGGTGTTTCGGGGGGAAATCGAATTATTCCGCCGCGATCATTCCGGCTTCTGGGCCATGTTGTACGCCAAAGCGCTGGTTCCGGGAGACCCGTCCAAAGGCATGATTCTGGTCATTGAAGACGTCACGGCGCAGCGGATTGCCGCCCAGGCGCTGCGGCAGTCTGAACGTCTGAAACGAACCATTATTGATACAACGGCCGATGGGTTCATCCTGATCGACACCCACCACCATATCGTCGACGTGAACCATGCCTTCTGCCAGGTGTTGGGTCTGCGCCGCGAAGATTTGATTGGTGAACAACCTGCCGTGATCTGGGGCGAACCGGCAGACCGTATTTTCCCCGCGACCCTCTCCAGTGAAAGCCCCAGCGAAAATCGCCTGTCAGAGGTGACGCTGATTGACGCCAATGGCGAACCACTGCCATTTCTGGTGAGTTCGGCCGCCATTCTGGATGACCACCACCGGCTGGAATACGCATTTGCCTTCCTGACCAATATCTCGCATCTGAAAGATATTGAACGCCGCTTAATGGAAGCGCGCGATGCCGCTGAAGAAGCCAATATTTCCAAGTCGGCCTTCCTGGCCAATATGTCGCACGAATTGCGTACGCCCATGCACGCCATTCTCAGTTTCTCGGAAATGGGGATTTCC
>JASLES010000048.1 GCA_030151005.1 Silvimonas sp. | reverse complement strand
GTCGGGGTCGGTGTGGGCGTCGGCGTGCCGCCGGTATCCACGCCCAGATCCTTCCACAGGCTTGGCGTCGCTGCCGGGTTCCAGTTGGCGCCGGCGTAATCAGTCTGGGTCACCAGGGCCTGATAGTCGTGCCCGTTGTAGTAAACAATCGTGCCTGCGGTATAGGTACCGCCGTCTTGCCAGGCAGGGTATGCGGCTGACGCATATACCGCTGCCAAGGCAAAGGGCACAGCCGCGAGGGCTAGCCGCTTGCTTTTCATAGGTTCAGTCTCCAATCCATTGATCTCTGTATCGCGATGATCCGTTCTTGTGTCCGACGGATCTTTGAAGGTGCCGTAAGAAAACCGCGTTATGGCACCGGTCCCGCCAAGGCTTTTCTTGCCATTTTGCGGGCGCGCTATCGATTAGCGGCATGGGGAGAGGGTGTGTCAAGGCAACGGCCGCAGGCGTATGACGGTGTTTTTCCGGGCGATCAGACCACTGCCTCAGCCGTAATTTGTTGCAACGCAGCACAAAAGGGACCGGCGGAAGAATCAGACCGATGCACTGCGGCTTTTTGCCCGGATTGCCTATGATGCAGCACAAAAAAAGCACTTGCTGATGAAGGGGCGGCAGATACCAGTTGCAAGACCTCTACCGCCGATCTGCGACAGCCGGATGTCAACCGGATGACATTTTGTTGATTCCGCCGCAGGGATGTACAGCAAACTACTTACAAACCTTACGCCGTCAGCGCCCGCGCGTACCGTCCGGAAGCACGCGGGTCAGCATGCTTGAGCAGATGGCCGGATTCTGATAAAACCCGCGTTCATTACTCAGGTTTTATCCATGCTGATCCGCAAGCTGTTCAAATTTGAAAGCGCGCACATCGTGCGCAATTGTTCCTCCGACCGGTGTCGGCGCTCCATCCACGGCCACAGCTACAAGGTGGAAGTGCTGCTGGAGGCGCACGCGCTCGACAATGGTCAAATGGTGTACGACTTTGGCCTGATGAAGGGCACCATCAAGGATGTGATTGATGCGTTCGACCACGCCATCTGTTTCTGGGACAAGGACGATCCTGAGTACATTCGCCTCTCGCAAGAATTCTCCGCCCGCTGGATCAGCGTGCCGGTGTCGCCCTCGGCAGAGCAATTTGCGCGCGTGTTCTTTGTGGTGATCGACGCCATTCTCAAAAACACCGTGATGAAAAATGGCGAGAATGACGTACGCCTGCACTCGGTGATCGCGCATGAAACCGAAACCGGCTACGCCCAGGCATTCCGGGAAGACGCAGAAAACCCGCGCATGGGCTTGATCCGGCTGGAAGACCTGGTGTTTTCTGATCAGGTGAAGGCGGAATGGCATGACCCGCACATGATGGACAAGCTGATGGCAGGCGAGGCCTTCATCAACCCCGAAGTTCCGCTGCAAATCAAAGCTTGACCCGACGGTGACACTCGCTGGCCTGCGCTATATTGGGGACAGCCAGGGAGGACACCGTCATGATCAGCGCCGAATCCACCACATCGCCCGAAGCGGTCGTGCAAGCGCAACTGGATGCCTACAACGCGCATGATACGGATCGCTTTGTGGCCTGCTACGCGCCGGATGTGCGCATTGCCGGCTGGCCATCCAATGAGACGCGCATGGAAGGCCGCTATGCGCTGGCGGCGTTCTATCGCTTGCACCGCTTCAACCGCCCGGCCCTGCGCGCTGAATTACAAAACCGTATTGTGTTCGGCAACACGGTCATTGATCACGAAATCATCACCGGGCTGGAATCACATACAGTCACGGCCGTGGCCATTTATCGGGTTGAAAACGACCTGATCAGCAGCGTGCATTTTGTGGAACGGCCGGCCGCGCCAGACCGCTAGGCACTTAGATATGGCGATCGCCGGCCAGTACATCACGGATCAGTGGCACCGTCACCGGCCGCTTGATCGACAAGGCGTAACGGCTGGCTTGCTCCAGCACCGCGCGCAAGCTGGCCAGGTCCCGTGCGGTATGGCGCAAAAGGTAATCGGCCACTTCTGCCGGCAACTCAAACCCCGCGTCCCGCGCCTGAGCTTTGAGCGCGGCAATTTTGTCTGCATCCGACAAGGCCTTGAGTTGATAGACCAACCCCCAACCAAGGCGCGTGGTCAGGTCATCCCGCAAATCAAGTTGCATGGGCGGAATGGGGCCGGCAGCCAGCAAGCGGCCACTGCCTTCGCGCAGCGTATTGTAGTGGTCAAACAAGCGAATCTGCTGTTCGGGCCCCAGTAATTCGACGTTATCGACGATCAGTGCGGCAGCGGGGTCGATATGATCAGGCAGCGCCACGCGTGCGGCGTTGACATACAACGCGCCCGCCAGACGGCCTGCCGCGGCATCAAGCAAATACGATTTGCCTACGCCCTCACCGCCCCACAGATACAGAAAACGGATATCCGCCGCACCGGCAGCCCACTCGGCGAGCATAAAGAGCGGCTCTGCATTCTCGCCCGGCACAAAGCCCTCAAAGCTGGGCGGTTGTGGCAGGTAGAGATCCAGAATCAGCTGTTCGCTCATGCGCGCGCCCCTTTTTGCAAGGCGCAGGCGTGCCCGTTCGCCCGGTGCATGGCGGCAACCAGGTGATTTTGCAGGGCAAACTGACTGGGAATCGGGCGTATCATCTAAAGATGCGGTAAAATACTGGCCTTTTGTGGAGCGGCTTGAAAAACCGGACTGGCAGGTATACCCAAGCACCATCTGGGCATCATCCATCTTGCCAGCAATGCTTTGCCGGATTTTCTCTGCCACTCCCCGGATTGGTCTTTTGGCAAAAAGGCTAACAATTCTAGCCGTAACAGACCGATCCCGCCATTAAGGGTCGCTAACAAAACCCCGCGCGCAGAGCGGGCCGGGTTTTGTTAGCGATTCTGAGCACGCCCACCTGATCTGGACCACGAGGCCATATACAACATGACCACCACCCCCACCGGCTTGAGCTACCGCGACGCAGGCGTTGATATTGACGCTGGCGATCAACTTGTTGAAAACATCAAACCGTATGCCAAGCGCACCATGCGCCCGGAAGTGCTGGGCGGTCTGGGCGGCTTTGGCGCCATGGTGGAGATCTCTAAAAAGTACAAAGAACCAGTGCTGGTTTCCGGCACCGATGGCGTGGGCACCAAGCTCAAGCTGGCCTTTGAACTGAATCGCCACGACACCGTCGGTATCGATCTGGTTGCCATGAGCGTGAACGATATTCTGGTGCAAGGCGCAGAGCCATTGTTCTTCCTGGATTACTTTGCTTGCGGCAAGCTGGATGTGGACGCCGCCACCGAAGTCATCCGCGGCATCGCCCATGGTTGCGAACAAGCCGGTTGCGCACTGATTGGTGGCGAAACCGCAGAAATGCCCGGCATGTACCCGGTTGGCGAATACGATCTGGCCGGCTTTGCCGTAGGCGTGGTCGAAAAAGCCAATATCATCACCGGCAAGACCATCAAGCCGGGCGATGTGGTCCTGGGTCTGGCCTCCAACGGCGCTCACTCCAACGGATACTCGCTGGTGCGCAAGATTCTGCATCTCTCTGAAGCCGACTACGCAGCCGAGTTCGAAAACGGCAAGTCGCTGGCTGATGTGGTGATGGCCCCGACCCGCATTTACGTCAAGCCGCTCCTGAAGCTGATGCAAACCCTGCCGGTGAAGGGCATGGCCCACATTACCGGTGGCGGTATCTCTGAAAACGTGCCGCGTGTACTGCCGGAAAACACGGTAGCCCAGATTGATGCCAAGAGCTGGGCCATGCCCAAGCTGTTCCAGTGGCTGCAAGAGAAAGGCGGCGTGGCGGCGGCTGAAATGTATCGCACCTTCAACTGCGGCATCGGCATGGTAGTGATTGTCGGCGCTGACGAGGCCGATGCAGCCACCCAGCTGCTGCAGGCTGAGGGCGAGACCGTGTATCGCATTGGCGCCGTACGCGAGCGCAATGGCGACGAGCACCAGACCCAAGTGGCCTGAGCGCCGCCCAGTGCGGTGTAAGGGGCAAGGCGTCAGGGACGACCCTGGCGCTTGTCGTTTACACCGCCCTCCTCACGCCTCCCATCTCACATGAAGAACATCGTCATCCTGGTTTCCGGTCGCGGCAGTAATATGCGCAAGATCGTCGAGGCCGCCATTCCCCAAGCGCGCGTCGCCGCAGTGATCTCTAACCGGCCGGCGTCGGAAGGGCTGACCTGGGCGGCAGAGCGCGGTATTGCCACGGCCGCGCTGGATCACCGCAGCTTTGACAGCCGGGACGCGTTCGATGCTGCACTGGCCCAACTGATCGACAGCCATGCGCCAGACCTTGTCGTACTGGCCGGGTTCATGCGCATTCTCACGCCCACCTTTGTGAACCATTACGCCGGACGGCTGATCAACGTGCATCCCTCACTGCTGCCCTCATTCACCGGTCTGAACACGCATCAGCGCGCCATTGATGAGGGCGTGAAACTGGCGGGGTGTACGGTGCATTTTGTGACGGCAGAACTGGATCACGGCCCGATCATCGCCCAGGCCGCCGTGCCTGTGCAGGAAGACGACACCGCCGAGCAACTGGCTGCGCGCGTGCTGCAAGAAGAACATCAGTTATACCCGCTAGCCGTGCGCTGGTTTGTCGAAGACCGGTTGACCATTGAGGGCCATCGCGTACGCGTGGGCCCGGCCCGCGCATGACAAAGCCCGGCGCGTCCTCTCGCTGGCGCGCCCCCCGTCTTCTGCTGATCGTGGCCTTTGTGCTGTCTTTGCTGGCGCACATTTTCTCGGCTACCGGTGATTTGCTGTACGACTATTTCACCAATACCTCGCCCGACAAGCCCAACGAGAAACTGCGCAAACCCACGCACAAACTCAAAAGCCAGGATTGGGAAGATGAGAAAAAACTGCCGGACGAACTGAAGAACATTAAACGCCCGGACATCCAGACCGTCTGGCTGACGCCCAAGGCGCCGCCGCCCAAACCGGTGGTCGTTGCCCAGGCCGCCCCCACGCCTACGCCCACGCCGGCGCCGAAACGCAAACCAAAGCCCGTCCGCGTGCCGGCCAGCACGCCCGCAGTGACCAGCGCTCCTGTCGCCATCGCTAGCCTGACTGCATCCGCACCGCAATCCTGGTTTGGCAACACGGCCAGTGCCCCTGCGCATGCCAGCATGGTGGCTGTGGCATCAGCACCAACACACGCCGCCAGCGCCAGCGCCGCCTCCGCCGTGGTTCGGGCCGCGCCACCCGCCTCTGCGGTTGCGGCCATGCCGGTCATCAACAATGCCTTCCCCAAACTCGTCCATATCACCTATCGCTGGAAGGGTTTTCCGGCCAAGCTGACATGGACAGCGGGAGACGGCCGATATTCATTGCAGATCGGTGCCGCCATGTTTGGCCGCAGCCGCACCTTTAGCAGCGTCGGCACCATCGACAAACGCGGCCTTGCGCCAGAGCGGTTCAGCGATACGCGCGACGGTAAATTGCAAAACGAAGCCCTGTTTGAATGGGATCAGCAGAAATTTGTACTGCACGACGGCGACAAAACCATTGAGGCACCACTGCAACCCGGTGATCAGGATCTGTTTTCTGCCGCCTTCCAGTTTGCCTTGCAAGGCGCCAGCCTGCCCTCGTTTACCTTTTCGCTGGCCAGTGGGCGCAAGGTATACGCCAACGTGGCCTTCCAGGTCATGGGCGAAAAAACGCTGCGTCTGTCCGGCAAGGATGTGGATGCCATTTTGTTGCGCGGCACATTTGAAGACCGTGTGTTTGACTTCTGGCTGGCTCCGCAATGGCACAACCTGCCCGTGCGCATGATTCTGAACGTGGGCAAAGACACCTATGATGTGTATGCCAGCGATCTTGATATCGATGGGCAGACAATGCTCGAAGCACCACCACCTGGCCTTGATAACCCTCGGGGCCCGCGTGGTGGCTGAACAAGGATGAACTTGATGAAACAAACATTGCTTTGTCTGCTCGCCGCCGTGCTCGCGCTGTGTGTGTTGCCCGCACAAGCGGCAGCGCCGGTGCGGCCGGCCACCGATTTCCCGCATAATCTGGAAATCACCTACGTTTACCGCGGCCTGCCCATCCCCATGCGACTGAAATGGCAAACAGCAGACGGCCACTATTCGCTAAAGCTGGCGGCCAGTCTGTTTGGGCGCACGCGTGCGTTTACCAGTGATGGTCTGCTGGGCAAGGATGGTCTGGCGCCGGAGCACTTCACCGATGTGAAAGATGGCAAACTGCAAAACGAGGCGCAGTTTGACTGGGCCAACCATCAGATCAATCTGCGTGACGGTGACAAAACCAGTACCGAAGCGTTGGACAAAGGCACCCAGGATCTTTTCTCCACCGCGTTCCAGTTGGCGATTGCAGGCGCCCCGAAACGCAATTTCAGTTTTTCCATGACCAGCGGGCGCAAGATATACCCCAATGTGGCCTTTGAGGTTCAGGACGAGAAAAACTGGCGCGTGGGGGGCAAAGTCGTGAAGGTCATCCTCGTGCGCGGTACGTTTGAAGATCGCGTCTTTGATTTCTGGCTGGCGCCACAATGGTCTAACCTGCCGGTAAGAATGATTTTCAACCTGGGCAACGACGCCCCGCTGGACCTATGGGCGACAGAGGTCGAAATCGACGGCAAATCCGTCCTTGATGCCCCTTCATCCTCCGAATCACCCGGCGACTAAACCGTTTTCTGGCTGCGACAGGCGTTTGGTGTCGCAGCGCATTTGTACAAGACACATACCAGGCAAAACAACATGCTGCTTACATCTATCCAGTTCAACGCCATTCTTGATGCGCTTGAGCAAATCCTGCCCTTCACCGCGCCGGCCGACGTGTGTACGTCGCGCCTGTTTCGCGAGCATAAAAAACTGGGCTCACGCGATCGCGCCATCATTGCCGAAACCGTATTTGGCGTGTTGCGCGCACTGCCCAAACTGAAATGGATTGCCGGCGAAGAAGCGGGCGGCCGCCTGTGGCTGCTGGCCTGGCATGCCGCCGTAGAAAAACACACCATCAAGGAACTCTCGACGTTCTACCGGGAGGATCAGCTCGAACTGGCCAAGACCTGGAAGGGTAAAAACCTGGCCGACGCGCCGCTGGCCGTGCGCGCCGGCTTTCCGCAATGGATTGTGGATGCCCTGCAGGCAGAAAGCCGCACCGACGAAGAAATCCTGCAACTGGGCCTGGGTTTGGGCCAGCCTGCCCCGCTGGATATTCGCGCCAATTTGTTGAAGAACAAACGTGACGCCCTGCTGGAACAACTGCAGGCCGAGCACTTCCAGGCAGAGGCAACACCATACTCGCCGTGGGGGATTCGTCTGGGCGGCAAACCGTCCCTGTCGCGCCACCCGGGGTTTCTGGGCGGTCTGTATGAAGTGCAGGATGAAGGCAGCCAATTGCTGACACTGCTGACTGGCGTACGCCGTGGTCAGATGGTGACTGACTTCTGCGCCGGGGCGGGTGGCAAGACACTGGCGCTTGGCGCGCAAATGCAATCCACTGGCCGCCTGTACGCGTTTGATATTTCGGAAAAACGCCTCGCCAATCTCAAACCGCGACTGGCACGTTCGGGCTTGTCCAACGTGCAATCGCAACTGATTGCCTCGGAAAACGACCAGAAGATCAAACGCCTGGCCGGCAAAATGGATGCTGTACTGGTCGACGCGCCATGCTCGGGCCTGGGCACATTACGCCGCAATCCGGATCTTAAATACCGTCAAAGCGGCACCGATGTAGCTGAACTCAATGCCAAGCAAGCTTCCATCCTGGCCTCTGCGGCTCGCCTCGTGAAAACCGGTGGCCGGCTGGTTTACGCGACCTGCAGTATCCTGGAGTCCGAGAACAGCGCCATTGTGGATGCCTTCCTCGCCACACATCCGGAGTTCGAGCGCGTAGACGTGCGCACTTTGCTGGCAAAAGAAAAAGTGGACCTGCCGCTGGATGGCCCGGATTTGCGTCTCACCCCGATCCAGCATGGCACAGATGGCTTCTACGCCGCCGTGATGCAGCGCCGTTCGCTTGCCGCCGTCGCTGATGAAGTTGCTGCTGCGATTGAACAAGCGCAAGACACAGCCAGCAACGACGCCCAGGCCGTTGTCATTGCAACGACTGACGAAGCCTGATCCTGGATAGTACCCACGAAAAAAGCCCCGGATATCCGGGGCTTTTTTATTGCCTGAACCACAAACTGAGCGGGGTTTATTCCACAATCAGGGTCAGGTCACGTACCTTTTCCATGCGAGAGTTACCCGGGCCCCAGCACACCTTGGCTCGGCCACCCACCTGGTACATCACAATGCCGTCGACCTGTTCCGGACCTACCAGGCCACCAGCACGGTTCACACGCATGTTCGGTTCAAGCTTGACGTCATCGGAACCAATCTTGCCAAAAAACGGGATGCTGATACTCATGGTAGTTCTCCTTCAGGCGACTTATTCAATGACTTCATCATACACCACATGTAGTTTGACTACGTAACTAAATTTCATGTCGAAATCAGAAAAACTACATAAAATATCAATAGATCACATAGAATCAAACATTTTTTCTTATTAAAAATCAATAAATTAACCACAAAAATACCGTTTGTCATATTTTTTATATGGCATAAAAATGTAGTTTTAGTGATGCAACTTGGTGCAAAAATTCATCAGACAGTGCAAAAATGGTGCGCAGTTACCTCATTTATTGTGCGTACCTGCCTGCGATCGCACAGCAAGACCGCCATCACTCGCCAAAAAACAAAAACCCCGTCCAGTGGACGGGGTTTTGGCTGACAGGTACTGCGCCTATTTGACTACGCGCAGATGCGAACGTCCCGCAGGCGGCCGGGGTGGTTCGTCGTCATCGTCCTCTTTGCCTGCATCGTGGCTGATTGATGTAGTTTGCAAAGTGGGCGTGCTGGCCACCGGCGCTTCTTCCGGCGGCGCTTCATATTCAAAGCCCATCCCCTCGCCATTCTCGCGCGAGAAAATAGAGACCACCGCCCCAACCGGAATCATGATGTCGCGAGAGACACCATTGAACCGGGCAGAGAATGACACATAGTCGTTACCCAGATTCAGATTGCGGGTGGCGTTATAGCTGATATTCAGGACAATCTCGCCATTCTTCACGTACTCCATCGGCACCTGCATTTCGCCGCGAACGGCAACCACCAGGTAAGGCGTGAAATCGTGGTCTGAACACCACTCATGAATGGCGCGGATCAGATAGGGTTTGGTCGATACAGAAGACATGAATGTACCCCGATGGTCTGCAAAACGACAGGGCCGCCAGCGACGGCGGCCCGTATCATTCACATTCTATGTTTATTTACGCATCGCTTTTTCGTTGGCGGTCAACGAGTCGATGAACGCTTGACGGCTAAACAGGCGCTCACCGTACTTGAGGATGGAGGCCAGCGGCTTGGTCACTTCAATGCCGTAGTGTTCAAAGCGCCACAGCAGCGGTGCAATGGCAACATCGAGCATGGAGAACTCTTCGCCCAGCATGTACTTTTGCTTGGCAAACAGCGGTGCAATCTGGGTCAGGTTGTCGCGAATGGTGATACGCGCGGTGTCCTGTGCCTTCTTGGTTGCGGTGCCGTCTTCCAGGGTTTTGACGTGCACAAACAGTTCACGTTCAAAGTTGAACAGCATCAGACGGGCACGGGCACGCATGACCGGATCAACCGGCATCAGTTGCGGGTGCGGGAAACGCTCATCAATGTATTCGTTGATGATGTTGGATTCGTACAAGGTCAGATCGCGTTCGACCAGCACCGGGACTTCGTTGTACGGATTCATGACCGCAAGGTCTTCCGGCTTGCTGTGTACATCGACGTCGATGATTTCGAAATCCATGCCTTTTTCGAACAACACGATACGGCAACGGTGGCTGAACGGGCAGGAAGTGCCGGAATACAGCTTCATCATGAGCGGGTTTCTCCGAAAGATCAGTAATGCAAAACGCTAAATTGTAAAGATTTTGTTGATACAAAGCCAGAATTTGCTTGATAAGCAACTGATATAAAAGAAAAATATCAACAAATAAAAACACAACACCCAAGGCGTGGCGCCCACAAAACAGCATGAAAAAACGGAGCCGCAGCTCCGTTTTTTCCCTGGAACATGAAGCACTTAGTGCTCTACGTCTTTCCAGTAATCGAGCTTGAGCAGATACACCAGCGGGAACAGGATAAAGATCAGGAACAAGAGCACAGCGTAGCCAATTTGCTCACGGTGGATTTGCGCCGGCTCACTCATGTAAACCATGAAGTTCACCAGATCTCCCACGCGCTTGTCGTACTCGGCAGAATCGACCTTGTCGCCATCCAGTCGCGTCAGCAGGCCGGTTTTGACCAGTTTCAGGCCATCCAGCTCCTGCACATCCTTGCCGTTGACCTTTTCAGTCTTGTAGACAGGCTCCTGGATGCCTTGCAGCTCCCACAACACGTGCGGCATGCCGACCTTGTCGAACACCAGATTGTTCCAGCCCGTGGGGCGGCTATCGTCACGGTAGAAAGAACGCAGATAGGTGTACAACCAGTCCGCGCCACGCGCGCGGGCTTCTACCGACAGATCAGGAGGCGCCGCCCCCAGCCAGACCTTGGCGTCATTCACCTGCATGGCTACCCGCATGGGGTTGCCTACCTTGTCGGTGGTGAACATCAGGTTCTTTTTGATCTGATCTTCCGTCAGGCCCAGATCGGTCAGGCGGTTATAGCGCAGCAAGGCTGCGCCATGACAAGACAAACAATAGTTGGTGAAGGTCTGCGCACCGCGCTGCAACGACTCCACGTCTTGCAGGTTAACCGGGGCTTTGTCCAGGGCCGGACCACCTTCTTCCTCAGCAAACGCGGCCAGCGGCAGGCACAGTACTGCAGCAACAAGCCAGACTCGTAGGTTCAGTTTCATGGCTGCGGGTGTCCTTAGATCACTTTGGCGAAGAGCGCGGTCAAGACCAGCGTAATCGCGACATAGATGAAGAAACGGACCTTCTGTTCGGTTGTTGCATTGGTTGTCCGGTCAGGCACCGGCTTGTAACTGTCTGCCCTGGTATAGAAAGGCATGCCGATGAAGAAACCGAAGTAAATGAACGACAAAATCCGGGAGACGAGGGTGCGGATATCGGTCGGCGGCAGCGTGCCCAGAATACCCAGACCAATAAACGCAATCAGAAAGAGTACGATCGCCGCTTTGAAAACCGGCCCGCGATAGCGGATAGACTTGACCGGTGCACGATCCAGCCACGGCAAGAGCGCAATCATCACCACTGCTGCGCCCATGGCCAGCACACCCCACACTTGCGAGCCAAGGAAGGACGGCACCGCGCGCAAAATGGCGTAGATCGGGGTGAAGTACCACACTGGCGCAATATGCGGCGGTGTCTTGAGCGGATCTGCCGGGATGAAGTTGTTGTCTTCCAGGAAGTACCCGAACATATTGGGCTTGAAGAACACAATGGTGCTGAACACGATCAGGAACACCACCACGCCCACGATATCCTTGACCGTGTAATGCGGATGCATTGGCACGCTATCAAGCGGAATACCG
>JASLES010000480.1 GCA_030151005.1 Silvimonas sp. | reverse complement strand
TTGAATTCTGGCATGCTTCCTGCTTTTGTGATTGCAGTCACACGTGGGGAAGCCCGGAATCATGATGAACGCACTGGATAGCTACTTCCAGACACAACAAACCGCGATGAAGTTGCGCGATTACCGCCAGGAAGTGTTGTCGTCCAACATTGCCAATGCCGATACGCCGCAATACAAAGCGCGCGATTTCGATTTTTCGTCGGCATTCAATAACGCATTGGCGGCCCAGCAAGCCGGCAACAGCGGTGCGCTCAAGACCACCGATGCCCGCCATCTGCAGCCGGCCGGTGCCAGTGCGGCCGATGCGCTTTCCCCCAAGCTGCAATATCGCGCTGAAGTCCAGCCGTCCATTGACGGCAACACCGTGGACATGACGTCCGAAATGCGTGACTTCGCCGACAACACGCTGCGCTATGAAGCAGCCATTACTTTCATGCAGAACCGGATGACGACCTACCGGACTGCGCTGACTTCTACTTCGTCCTGATAGCGGAGCTGCCTGACCATGTCGCTGTTCAGTACCTTTGATATTTCGGCCTCGGCCATGCAGGCGCAGTCCATGCGTCTGAATGCCGTGGCCAGCAACCTGGCCAACGCGGAGTCGACCACCAGCTCCAACGGCCAGCCGTACCGCGCCAAACAAGTGGTGTTCCAGGCCACGCCGGTGGGTCCGGAAGGTGGTGTGGGCGTGAAGGTGGCGCAAGTAGTGGAAGACCAGGCTCCGCCGAAGCTGGTGTATGACCCGCGCAACCCGATGGCAGATGCCAATGGTTATGTGGCCATGCCCAATGTGGATGTCGTGGAAGAAATGACCAATATGTTGTCGGCGTCGCGGTCTTATCAGACCAATGCCGATGTAATGAATACCGCCAAGACCCTGATGCAGCGCACGTTGCAGCTGGGTTCGAGCTAATTGATAACCCGGCTTGAGGGAATAGCATCATGACGACTTCAGTAAACAACGGTTCCGGGATCAACTTCAGTGCGCTGAACTCCGCACTGAGTGGCTCGTCCAGCAGCAGCGGTGCCAGCGGCAGTGCGCAGGCCATGCAGGATCAATTCATGAAGCTGCTGGTCGCGCAGCTGCAGAATCAGGATCCGACCAACCCGATGGATAACTCCCAGATGACCTCGCAACTGGCGCAGATCAGCACGGTGAGCGGGTTGCAACAGCTCAATACCACCATGAGTTCCATGTCGGCGCTGTTCAATTCCAGCCAGGCGTTGCAGTCGGCCTCGCTGATTGGCAAGCAGGTAATGGCACCGACCAAGTCCTGGGCTTATGACGGCACCAACAATTTGCAAGCATCGGTGAGCGTGCCAGCGGGCACCACCCAGATGCAGGTGTCGGTGGTGTCGCTGTCTACCGGCAAGATTGTTGACCAGATGACCACCACCCCGACCGCCGGCCAGGCCAACCCGATCAACTGGGATGGCACGCTGGCTGATGGCACCAAGGCGCCGGCAGGCAATTACGCCATCGTGGCGCAAGGCGTGGATGCATCTGGTACTCAGACCGCACTGACGGTGGATGGTTGGCAAACCGCATCCAGCGTGATTCTTAATGGCAGCAATGTGCAAGTGGTGCTGGCCAACGGTACAACCGTGAACCTGAGTGATGTGACCCAGGTCAGCGCCGCGACCAGTGCGTCTTCTGGTTCTTCCACCTGACCGGCAGCAAGCGTCGTTCAGCAATACCAACGAACTAACGAACAATCTGCCCGGGGAGGGCAGGCATGAATTGCCGCAGGGGCGGCAAGGATTGCCGGGAGGGTAAATATGGGTTTCCAGCAAGGTCTGAGCGGTTTGAATGCAGCGTCCAAGAACCTGGACGTCATCGGCAACAACATCGCTAACGCCAACACCGTGGGTTTCAAGGATTCGCGTGCCGAATTCGCGGATATCTACGCATCCACCTTTGCTTCTTCGTCCAATGTGGCGGGGATCGGCGCACGGGTGATGGATATCGCCCAGCAGTTTGGTCAGGGTAACGTGGAGAGCACCAGCAATCCGCTGGATGTGGCCATTACCGGCAACGGTTTTTTCCGCATGTCCGATACCTCGGGCACCATCTCTTACAGCCGTAACGGCCAGTTCCAGCTGGATAACCAGGGCTACATCGTTAACGATGGCCAGCGTCTGACCGGCTGGGGTGTTGATCCCAATAGTGGTCAACTGCTCAAGGGTGGTAACCCGGTGCCGCTGCAGATCACTGTCGGCAATATCGGCGCGCGCGCTACCGGTTCATCCGGTACGTCCAACGCGGGCCTGCAAGTGGGTCAGATGAACGTGAACGCCGCAGCGCCGATCATCAACCGTGCTGCGCCGCCGACGGGTATCGGTCCGTTGAATGTAACCGATCCGACCACGTTCACCAGTTCGACCACCGCACAGGTGTACGACGCGCAAGGCGTATCGCACAACCTGACGTTCTATTTCACCAAGGTCGCCACCAACCAGTGGGAAGTGCAAACCTCGTTTGACGGCGGCACGCCGACTACGACGGGTTCGCCGGCCGGGACGAACGGCTACCTGATGTACACCGGTAGCGGTACGCTGGACTCCACCACCACACCGACCGACCCGTTGACCGGCACCGCTGCGTCCAACGTGTCCGGGTTTACCTTCAGCACCACGCTGACTGCCCCGAACGGCGCGACCAGCCCGTTCGCCTTTAATGTCAGCTTCCCGAACTCCACCCAGTACGGCAGCCCGTTTGTGGTGAACGCACTGAACCAGGATGGCTATGCCGACGGCACGCTGACCGGTATGAGCATCGGTAAAGATGGCGTGATCCAGGGGAGTTATTCCAACGGTCAAACCAAGACCGTTGGCCAGATTGTGCTGGCCAATTTCACCAACGTGCAGGGTTTGCAGCCGCTGGGTGATAACCGCTGGTCGCAGACCTTTGCTTCGGGCCAGCCGACCGTGGGCGATCCGGGCACGGGCAGTCTTGGTTCGCTGCAGTCGTCGGCCGTTGAAGATTCCAACGTTGATCTGACTTCTGAGCTGGTGAACCTGATTACCGCACAGCGCAACTATCAAGCCAACGCGCAGACGATCAAGGCGCAGGACACCATCCTGCAAACCATCGTGAACCTGGGTTAATCCGTTTTTCAGGGTTTGACCGGATTTTTGATGACATCGACGCACAAGGGTAATCGAGCTTAATGGACAGACTGATTTACGTGGCCATGACCGGCGCCAAGCAATCCATGCAACGGCAAGCCACGGTTTCCAGCAATCTTGCCAATGCGGCTACGCCTGGTTTCCGGGCCGACCTTGATGCGTTCCGGGCCGTGCCGGTGCTGGGCGAAGGCGCTCAGACCCGTGCCTTTGTGGTGGCGCAATCAACCGGGGCAGACCTCTCGCCGGGCGTAATCCAGAGCACGGGTCGTGATATGGACGCCGCCATCAATGGCGATGGCTGGTTCACGGTGCAAACCGGCACGGGCGAAGCCTATACCCGCAACGGTGGTTTCGAGATCGATTCTTCTGGTTTGCTCAAGACGCGCTCTGGTCTGGTAGTGATGGGTGAAAACGGCCCGATCACCGTACCGGACAACACTCGTATCTCGTTCGGTTCTGACGGCACCATCAGCGGCACGCCGCTGGATAACCCGTCTGCTACCACGGATCTGGGCCGGCTCAAGCTGGTCAATCCGGCCGGTGCGGATGTGTACAAGGGCAGCGATGGTCTGTTCCGCATGCGGGACGGCTCGGCCGCCCAGCCGGATGACAGTGTCGAAGTTGCCCCGGATGCGCTGGAAAACAGCAACGTCAACACGGTGGATGAACTGGTGAACATGATTGGCTCGCAACGGCATTACGACATGCAGGTGCAACTGATCCAGACCGCGGATACCAACGCCCGCGCTGTGGCCTCGGTCATCCAGTTCACGAGTTGATTATTGGCAGTAACAGGTCATGAGGGACGGCCCGGGATCACCCGCCAGACCGTACCCAGGGTTGTACCGCAGAATTAAAACAAGGAAGAACACACCATGATGCGTTCACTGTGGATCGCCAAGACGGGCATGGATGCCATGCAGAATAACGTCGACGTGATCTCTCACAACCTCGCCAACGTGGCTACCAATGGCTACAAGCGCGAGCGTCCGATTTTTGAAGATTTGCTGTACCAGAACCTGCGTCAGCCTGGCGGCGCCACCAGCCAGACCACCAGCCTGCCAACAGGCTTGCAACTGGGTACCGGTGTGCGTACTGTCGCCACCGCACGGATTTTTGAGCAAGGCAGCCTGCAGAACACGGAAGGTCAGCTGGATCTGGCAATCAACGGTGTGGGTTTCTTCCAGATTACCCAGCCGGATGGCACCACAGCGTACACGCGGGATGGTTCGTTCCAGCTGGATAACCAGGGCAATGTGGTCACGGCGGGTGGCGAAGCGCTGAACCCGGGTCTGCAAGTGCCGGCAGGGACTACGTCGGTCACCGTGGGCAAAGACGGTACGGTGACTGCGATCGTGAACAATGTGGCCAGCGCTCCGATCACGCTGGGCGTGATCCAGTTGGCAACGTTTATCAACCCGGCCGGTTTGCAGGCGATTGGCGATAATCTGTTCCTGGAAACCAATGCATCCGGCGCGCCGACCGCAGGCCAGCCAGGTACCAACGGTCTGGGGGCGATCAACCAGGGTTATGTGGAAACATCTAACGTCAACGTGACCGAAGAACTCGTGAACATGATCCAGGCGCAGCGTGCTTATGAAATCAACTCGCGCGCAGTGACGACATCAGACCAGATGCTGCAAAAGCTGGAGTCGATGTAAACGGCGTAACGCAGTACAGCGGTAATGTAATGATCCCCGCGGCCACACTGGCCGTGGGCGGCAAGACGGTATGAGAGAAGGGCATGAATATGGCTGTGAGCAAATCATCCTGGGTGCGACTGACGCTGGCAGCAATCACGCTGTCGCTGGGCGCCTGTGCGGTGGTGCAACCCAAATCGATTGTGACTGCACCGACCACGGTGCGGCCGGAGCCGTCATTGCAGTCGAACTACAATCAGGGTTCGATTTTCCAGACCGCCAATTCGCGCCAGCTTTTTGAAGAGCGCACCGCCAAACGCATTGGCGACGTGCTGACCATTACCATTGCAGAAAACCTCTCTGCCACCAACAAGGTGGATACCTCTACCGATCGCAAGGGCTCGCTGAGCCTGAGTGGCAGTGGCTCTTTACCGGGTATGCCAGGTTACCTGCGTGAGTTCATGGGCGCCACCATGAGCACCAGCAACGAAAACAAGTTTGCGGGTAATGGCTCTACGGACAATACCAACACCTTTACCGGCTCGCTCTCTGCGACGGTGATTGAAGTGCTGGCCAATGGCAACCTGCAAATTGGCGGCGAAAAACAGATTGCCATTAACGGTCACGTCAATACGCTGCGCCTGACCGGCATTGTGAACCCGACCGACATTCAGGCCGGCAATACCATCCCTTCGACCAAAGTGGCAGATGCCCGCATCGAACAACTGGGCGTTGGTGCGCTGGCTGACGCCACCACCATGGGCTGGCTGCAACGCTTTTTCCTGAGCGTGATGCCTTACTAAGAGTGCGCGTGAATATCATGAACATGACAAACCACCTCTTCAAGCGCTTCGTCCTGTGTGCCTTGTTGCTGCTGGCGGCAGGTGTAGCCCGGGCCGACAAGGTGCGGGACATTGCCAGCATTGCCGGCGTGCGCCCCAACCAGTTGGTTGGCTACGGCCTTGTAGTGGGTCTGGATGGTAGTGGTGACCAGACCACGCAAACCCCGTTCACCGTGCAATCGGTGATCAACATGCTCAATAACCTGGGCGTCCAGGTGCCTACGGGTGGCAACCTGCAACTGAAGAACGTGGCAGCGGTGACGGTCACGGCCAATCTGGCCGCGTTCTCCCGCCCAGGTCAGCCGCTAGACGTCACCGTGTCGTCGATCGGTAATGCCAAGTCTTTGCGTGGCGGCACGCTGGTGCTGACGCCGCTCAAGGGTGTGGATGGACAGATTTACGCCATGGCCCAGGGTAACGTGGTGGTGGCGGGCGCGGGCGCATCTGCCGGCGGTTCCAGCACGCAGGTCAATCAGCTGGCGACAGGCCGGATTCCGGATGGTGCCACGGTCGAGCGCGCGGTGCCCGGTGGTGTGGGGCAGGGTGATTTTGTGCAACTTGAATTGCTGCACACCGACTTCACCACCGCCAGCAACCTGGTGACCGCCATCAATAACCAGTTTGGCCCGATCGCCTCTGCCCAGGATGGCCGGGTGATCCAGGTGCGCGCACCGGAAGACAGCAACCAGCGCGTGGCATTTCTCTCCCGCCTGGAAGGGCTGGATGTGACGCCGGCGGAAGTCGCCGCCAAGGTCATCATCAATGCCCGTACCGGTTCTATTGTGATGAACCAGACCGTACAGGTTGACCCGTGCGCGGTGGCCCACGGCAATCTGACCGTGACTATTGCCGCCATGAACACAGTGGTGCAACCGCAGCCGCTGGCGGGTGGCCGCACTGCTCGTGTCCAGAATGCGGATATCCAGATTGAGGCCGACAAGGGCAATATCGTGCGCCTGCCCAAGGCATCCAACCTGCGTGACGTTGTACGCGCCCTCAACGCCGTCGGCGCAACCCCTCAAGATTTGCTGGCCATTTTACAAGCCATGAAGGCGGCCGGCAGCCTCAAGGCTGACCTTGAGGTGATCTGACGCGGTATCCCCCTGCCGCGTCACATCGGCCCGACCCACCCCCGGGGTCGGGCGTTTTTTTGGGGTTGAGGCATTTAGTATTAGCGCCTTGCAGCACGGCTGGTTTGGATACCGGCGGTGGCCGGAGCAGGTTACTTTTCTTTGCTTCGCCAAAGAAAAGTAACCAAAAGAAAGGCGACCCTGCGACAGCGCCCACTGCGTGGGTTCCCTGTGCTTCTCGCGTGGCCCGGCAGGCTCGGGAACTCGCTTCGCTCAGACACCCTCGCCGAAACCCCGGGCCCCGCTGC
>JASLES010000450.1 GCA_030151005.1 Silvimonas sp. | reverse complement strand
CTGGGCCCCACGTTTATCAAACTGGGGCAGGTGCTGGCAACACGGGTCGACGTATTCACGCCAGACTGGATTGCCGAGTTTGAAAAACTGCAATCGCATGTGCCACCGGTGCCATTTGACGAGCTGCTGCCTGAATTGACGCTGATTCTTGGGCGTGATCCGCATGAGATTTTTCTGGAACTGGACCCTTTGCCGGTGGGGTCTGCCTCGATTGCCCAGGTGCATCGCGCACGTCTCGTGACGGGCGAAGAGGTCGTTCTCAAGATTCGGCGGCCAGGGATTGTCTCCAAAATTGACTCTGACCTGCGCATCTTGCGGCAGATTGCATCCTTGATGGAGTTTGAGTTTCCAGAGTCCCGGCGTTATCAGCCCGTCAAAATCGTTGATGAGTTTTCCAAGTCCCTGCGGCGCGAGCTGAGCCTTGCTGCAGAGGCCCGTAACCTGGAGCGTTTTGCGCAAAACTTTGCCGATCATGCGGAGATTGAAATTCCGCGTATTCATTGGGAATACACCAATGAATTTCTGAATGTGCAGACCTGGATTGGCGGCCTGGCCGGTAACGACCTCGTTGCGCTGGATGAAGGCGGGTACGACCGCAAACTACTGGCGGCGCGCGGCGCGGATGCCGTGCTGAAAATGGTGCTGATTGACGGCTACTTTCATGCCGACCCGCACCCCGGCAATGTCAAATATCTGCCCGGCAACCGCATTGCATTTCTGGATTTCGGCATGGTCGGCCGCTTGCCGCATCAACGCCGGGACCAGATTGTGGATTTGCTGGCCGCACTGGCACGCCGGGACGAGCACGGCATCATGGACGTGCTGATGGAGTGGACCGGCGACACGGTGGTAGATGAAGAACTGCTGGCAGCCGACATTGCCGGTTTTATCTTCAACTACGAGAACTTGCCACTCAAAGACATCCAGATCGGCACCTTGTTGAGCGAGGTGGCGGTCATCATGCGCGAGCATGAAATCACCTTGCCGGCCGATCTAACCCTGTTGTTCAAGGCGCTGATTACGCTGGAAGGCCTGGGGCGCCAGCTCAACCCGGAATTCCAGATGATCGAGCAGCTCACGCCCTTTGTGCGTGAAGTGCTGGTAGATCGCTACAAGCCCAAGGCGCTGTACAAGCGCTCCAAAGAAGGGCTGGCGGATGCCTTTGATGTCATTACCGGGCTGCCGCGAGATGTCGCCAAGCTGGTGCGTCAAGCGCGGCGGGGCAATTTCCGGGTGGATCTGGACCTGAAGCGCCTGGATCGGTTTGGCACGCAACTGGCCAAAAGCGCCAACCGTCTCACCATGGGTATTGTGACTGGCTGCTTGATTATCGGGTCATCGATCGTGATTACCGTCAAAGCGGGCCCCATGTTGTTTGGCCTGCCGGCATTTGGCTTTCTGGGATTTGCCATTGCCTTCTTCAACACGCTCTGGCTGATTTTCTCGATCTGGGTGTCTGGCAAGGAAGAACAGTAATCACAGCAAAAAAACGGCCTCACGGGCCGTTTTTTGTTAGGCATGCTGGGCGTGCCGCAACTCAGTGCAGATGCCGTGGCGTCTCGCTCTGCGCTTCATCTTCTTCTGGCGGTTCGGCATGCAACACTTCTCCCTCTGGATTGGGGTAGAGCGGCGAGCCGCAATCGTCACAGTAGTCGAGCGGAAAATCGTGTTCATGAATGTGGATATCGACGATCCCCACGTCTTTGAGCTCGGCCTCAATCTCTGCAACGCAATCGGTGTGTTCGTCCTCGCCATCCAGCAGGGGCCAGACTACGCCCTGAATCACCTTGTTATCACCGCGCCGCAAGAAACCCACGCGGTATTCTTCCAGCCGTTTTCCAGCAAAGGGGCCGATAACCGCCTGCAGATCGCGCGCGGTAACGTTGAGCGTGAGCATCAAGAAGGCCACGGTGGCGCGCAATGCGTAGGCGCGGGATGCGCGGTCCGCCTCGCGCCAGGTGCCGTGGTATGCGCCGGGCAACAGGGTTTCTGACGCAGCGCCCGGCAACAGGGGTTGCAATACGCCGCCACCCTGACGCCGCCATTGGGTTTCTGCTTCTTCCTGATCGCCGTCGTCTTCCTGCCAGCGGAAAATCGCTTCACCCGCCGGCACCAGCACCGCACCGATGATGTAGCGGGTATCGGACAAGAAGGCCCGGGTTTCCGGCAGTGTGCGCGGGTCCAGCTTGAGCGTGCCACTGGTTTGTGCAGCCTTGGCTAGTTCCTGCAGCAACTCTAGTGTTGGCACAAAACCGCGCGGCAACTGATCCGGACTAAACAAGAAGTCAGCAATGGCAATGCGCGCATGTTGGGCAAAGACGTGCGCACGCAGTTGTGTCTGCGTATTGCGCACGGTCTCTGCACTGACCTGGCCAGAGGCAATCTGCCAGCGCGACCAAGTGAGCAATGGCGCGGTAAAGAGCAGGGCGTCCCACGGTTTGCCATCAATAGTCAGGGACAGGGATTCGCAGGTGCTTTCAATGGCATCGGCCAGCAGTGTATGGGCTTCAGCATCGCCCTCCACCAGTTGATCCAGTGCGCTGGTGAGCGTGTCTTCGTCGCGATCCTGAAGCAGCTTGTCGACCAGCGCGAGCAAGCGGCGGCGCCAGAAGTTGTCTTCCAGCTGGCTGGTTGATGCTGCCATCCCCTCAGCCAGACGGACCAGTTCAACTTCATCCGCCGGG
>JASLES010000333.1 GCA_030151005.1 Silvimonas sp. | reverse complement strand
CTTTCAAACACCCGCGCTGAAGGCGCTAACACCCTTTTTCGTTGGTAGAAAACTGCATGCATAGACTAGACAACAAAGTCGCCATCATCACCGGCGCAGCGCAAGGCATCGGCGCTGCCGCGGCCCGTCTCTTCGCCCGTGAAGGCGCCAAAGTCGTCATCAATGTGCGCAAAGACGATGAACGCGCCGCTGCGCTGGTGCAGGAAATCGGCCCGCAAAACGCCATGGTGTTCGCTGCAGACGTGGCTGATCACGCCGGTGTCAATGGCATGATCGACGCCACGATTGCCCGCTTTGGTCGGGTGGATGTGCTGGTCAACAATGCGGGCATCAACGTATTCAACGACCCGCTCAAACTGACCGATGAAGAGTGGGAGCGCTGCTTTGCGGTAGACCTGAAAGGCGTCTGGCACTGCTGCCAGGCCGTATTGCCACACATGTTGGCGGCGGGGGCCGGCAGCATCGTCAATATTGCCTCGGTCCACGGCCACAAGATTATCCCCGGTGCGTTTCCGTATCCGGTGGCCAAGCACGGTTTGATTGGGCTGACGCGCGCGCTGGGTATCCAGTACGCGGCGCAAGGTGTCCGGGTCAATTCGATTTCGCCAGGGCTGATCATGACTCCGATTGCCGAGACGTATTTCAACAGCCAGCCCGATCCGGTTGCAGCCCGCCAGCGCCAGGCAGATCTCTTGCCCTGCAAACGGATTGGCGAGCCAGAAGAAGTGGCCTATACCGCGCTGTTTCTGGCGACGGATGAGGCGCGTTTTATCAATGCGACAGACATCTTGATTGATGGCGGCCGTTCGCAGCTTTACCACGAGTGATCACGCCCATGACCTGGCCCACAAAACTTCCGCTCATTGCCATTTTGCGTGGCATCACGCCGGCGGAGTCCAATGAACACATCATGGCGTTGCTCGAAGCTGGTTTTGACGCCATTGAAATTCCGCTCAACTCACCCGACTGGCAGATCAGCATTGGCGACGCGGTCAATGCTTTTGGGGACCGCGCGCTGATTGGTGGTGGCACAGTGCTGACGCCGCAAGATGTCGCCACGCTGGCAGGTTTGGGGGGCAAGCTGATTGTCACGCCGAATATGGATCAATCCGTGATTACCCGCGCGGTGGCGCTGGGCCAGTACATGGCCTGCGGCGTGGCGACCCCGACAGAAGCCTTTGCGGCTTTGGCCGCAGGCGCGCAGGCGCTCAAAGTGTTTCCGGCCAACAGTTTTGGCCCGGACTATATCAAAGCCATCAAGGCCGTCTTGCCCAAAACCACGCCCGTGATGGCGGTGGGGGGGGTGACACCGGCCAATCTGGCCAGTTGGCTGGCTGCTGGTTGCATCGGCGCCGGGCTGGGCAGTGATCTTTACAAACCGGGCCAGCCGGTATCGCGCACGCAGACCCAGGCGCACGCCTTTGTGCAGGCTTATAAGGACGCAACAGCATGAAAATCACCAAAATCAGCACCTGGCGCGTACCGCCACGCTGGATGTTTCTGAAGATTGAAACCGATGAAGGCATCGTCGGCTGGGGCGAACCCGTGCTTGAAGGCAAGGCCCGCACGGTAGAAGCTGCGGTGCATGAACTGTCTGAATACCTGATCGGGCAAGACCCGGCGCGCATCAACGACCTGTGGCAGGTGATGTACCGGGCTGGTTTCTACCGTGGCGGCGGCATTTTGATGAGCGCCATTGCCGGTATTGATCAGGCGCTGTGGGACATCAAAGGCAAAGCGCTGGGCGTGCCGGTGTACCAGTTGCTGGGGGGCCTGGTGCGGGACAAGGTCAAGACATATAGCTGGGTGGGCGGTGATCGGCCGGCCGATATCATTCGCGATATCAAGGAACGCGTGGCGGTGGGGTTTGATACCTTCAAAATGAATGGCTGCGAAGAACTGGCCGTGATCGACAGCAGCCGGGCCATTGATACCGCCGTGAACAAAGTGGCAGAAATCCGCGAGGCTTTTGGCAATACCATTGAGTTTGGTCTGGATTTCCATGGCCGCGTGACCGCGCCGATGGCCAAAGTGCTGATCAAAGAGCTGGAGCCCTATCGCCCGCTGTTCATTGAAGAACCGGTACTGGCCGAGCAAGCCGAGTACTACCCGCGCCTGGCGGCCCAGACGCATATTCCCATTGCCGCAGGCGAGCGCATGTTCTCCCGCTTCGAATTCAAAAACGTGCTCGCGGCAGGTGGCCTTGCCATCTTGCAGCCAGATCTCTCGCACGCTGGCGGCATTACCGAATGCATGAAAATTGCCGCCATGGCCGAAAGCTACGACGTGGCGCTGGCCCCGCATTGCCCGCTGGGCCCGATCGCGCTGGCCTCTTGCCTGCATGTGGATTTTGTTTCCTGGAACGCGTTTATCCAGGAGCAAAGCATGGGTATCCACTACAACAAGGGCGGCGAAGTGCTGGACTACGTGCTGAACAAGGAAGACTTTGCGCTGGAGAGTGGCCACATCAAGCCGTTTACCAAACCGGGCCTGGGCGTGGAACTGAACGAAGCGTTGATCATTGAGCGCAGCCAGAACGCACCGGACTGGCGCAACCCGCTGTGGCGTCACGCGGATGGCAGCGTGGCGGAGTGGTGAGCTTTGGTTTTGGGGGGGATGAAAAAACGCCGGCATTGCGCCGGCGTTTTTGATTGGGCGAGCCGTCAGGCAACCTGCAACCCCAACTCACGCTGAAACCGCGCTTCATCCAGTTGCGCGATGGCAGCGGCGAAATGTTCTGCGCTCGCACTGCCTGCGATCAGCCTCATCGCATCCGCCAGGCCCAGATGCGCAATCACCTCCTCAACCTGGCGGCCCTTTTGCGTCAGCCATGCGTCGGTCACCAGCAACTCAACCCGTGCGATGACGGTTTGTGCGGCGGTATCCAGCGTGTGCGTGATGCCGGCAAAACCGGTGACTTGCGATACCTGGTCCAGCGCGCTCAGTACCGTTGCCGCATGGTGGCCGTGCGCGATCAGCGGCGTTGCCGCAGAAAGTCGCACAAAGCGACGCACGCGGCGGTGGATTTCTTCCGGTAACAACGTCGGCGTGATGGCGGGCGCTTCCGTGAACTCTCCCAGTTGATCGGCAAATACCGCCCAACTGGCCTGGCTTAACACCGCCGGGCTAGCCAGGACCGCGTTCACGGCGTCCGCCAGACCCTGCTCCAGTGCCGTGTCGATGGCATGACGCGTTGCGGCCGGCAGGGTTGTGATCAAGGCATCGTGGCGTTGCAACCAGGTGTCCATATCCAGCGCGGCCCAGGCAAAGGCGAAGGCTTCCGTCACACGCAACAGTGGCCAACCGCGGCGACGCACCAGGTCATGTGCAAAACCGATGCCGGCACGATCGACCAGTTCGTTGGCCAGGCGCGTTGCGATGATCTCTTGTTTGAGCGCATGCGCCGTCAGGTCCAGCGTGCGCACCGGCTGCGGAAAATACCGCGTCAGCAAATATTGATGCCACGGCTGGATGACGCTGGCACCCGCCAGTACGGCCGATTTGATCGCCATTTTGCTGTGCGCCAGCAACACGGCCAGTTCTGGCTCATAGAGGGTGTGTTGTTCACGGCGTTCGATGGCGGCATCCGTCGGCAGGTGTTCCAGCACACGATCCAGCCCGGTGGCGGTTTCCAGTTGCCGCAACAAGGCGCACGGATCAGCCAGCAGCGCGGGCTGATGGCGATGACGCAGAATACGGCGAGCCTGCGCCCGGTTGGTCGTCAGCACGGCTTGTTCAACCGCGTTCGTCATTTCGGTCAGCAAGGTGCTGGTTGCGGCGGCGGGCAGGGCAGCCTGGCGCAGCAGGATTTTCAGATTGACCTCATGGTCAGAGCAATCCACACCGGCCGAGTTATCCACCGCATCGGTCATGATGCGCACGCCTTGTTCGGCCAGTGCCACGCGGGCAGCCTGGGTCAGCCCCAGATTGCCGCCTTCCACTACCACGCGGGCACGCACGTCCGGAGCATCCAGCCGGATGCGGTCATTGGCGCGGTCACGTACCTGTTCGTGCGTTTCCTGCACGGCTTTGACGTAGGTGCCGATGCCGCCGTTGTAGAGCACCGTAACCGGTGCCGCCAGGATGGCGCGGATCAGGGCATCCGGCGTCAGGGTGTTTTGCTGCAGACCCAACAACTGGCGAGCCGCATCGGACACCGTGATCTGGCGTTCGGTACGCGCATACACGCCACCGCCAGCAGAAATCAGCGCCGGATTGTAGTCGGCCCAACTGGAACGCGGCAGCGCAAACAGCCGCTGGCGCTCAGCAAATGCCGCTGCGGTATTCGGGGTCGGATCAATGAAGATGTGACGGTGATCAAATGCCGCAATCAATTGCAGATGCGGCATCAGCAGCATGCCATTACCGAACACGTCGCCGCTCATATCGCCAATACCCACGGTGCTGAAGCTGTCTTGTGTCCAGTCGATGCCCAGTTCGGTAAAGCGCAGGCGAGCGGTTTCCCACGCGCCTTTGGCGGTAATGCCCATCTTTTTGTGGTCATAACCGTTGGAGCCGCCCGACGCAAACGCGTCGCCCAGCCAGAACCCGCGGGCGACCGAGATCGCGTTGGCCAGATCAGAAAAACTGGCCGTGCCCTTGTCGGCGGCGACCACCAGGTATGGATCGTCCGCATCATGTCGCACCACGTTGGCCGGTGGCACGATGACGCCTTCGACCAGGTTGTCGGTCAAATCCAGCAAGGCATTGATAAACAACTGATAACACGCCACACCTTCGGCCTGGGTGGTTTCGCGGCTGGCATCAAACGGCAGCAACTTGCAGACAAAACCGCCCTTGGCGCCAGTGGGGACAATCACCGCGTTTTTGACGAGTTGCGCTTTGACTAGCCCCAGCACCTCCGTCCGGTAATCCTCGCGCCGGTCTGACCAGCGCAAACCGCCACGGGAGACCGCGCCACCGCGCAAATGCACGCCTTCAAAGCGTTCAGAAAAGACGTAGATTTCCCGGAACGGTCGTGGCTTGGGCAGGAAGTCCAGCGATTGCGTGTCCAGCTTGATAGCCAGATACGCAGGCAAATCATCGTGTGTGCTGTGCAGGAAATAACTGCTGCGCACCGTGGCGGTGACCAGTTGGCGCAGTTTTTCCAGCAGATCAGCCGCATCCGCATCTTGCAGGGCCGCAATTTGGCGTTGCAGTTGCGTATGAGCGACGCGTTCCAGTTCGGCCGCCGCCGCCTTGTTGCGGCTCATTAGCGGGTCCAGCCGTGCATGGTGATAACCCAGCCATGCGCGCACGGTGGCCGGCTGGCGACGCAGGCAATCGGCCATGTAGCGCAGGCTCATGTGCCAGCCGGCCTGACGCAGATAACTGGCATAAGCGCGGACCAGCATGATCTCATGCGCGTTGAGCCCGGCTACCACGGCCAGGCCATTCAGGCGGCCATCTTCAGCCTGGCTGCTGAAAAGCCGGCGCAGGAAGTCCGCAAGACGCGGGGTATCGGTCAGTGAAGCCAGCTGGGCAGTGCAGGCGTCGTCCAGCCACAAGGTAGAGCGGCGGGTTTGCCGGCCAGCCCGTTCTTGAGGTTCTTCACGCGCGACCTGCAAGCCCATGTTGTGCAGGGCAGGCAGCAGGGCAGACAGAGAGGGGATAGCGGGGTGTTGCGCAAGGGTGATGCCGTAACCGGCGTCAGTGTGGACCAGCGTGACTTCAAGCGGATGGGTAATTGGCGTGAGGCTGGATTGCAGCATGGTTTTTGACCAGTGACAAAGGTGTGGTCATTGTCAGT
>JASLES010000285.1 GCA_030151005.1 Silvimonas sp. | reverse complement strand
ACGAGGCACAACGGGAACAGCATGGCGCCGATGTGCAGACGGGAGATGGGCTTGTGTTGCATTTGTCATTATCTTTGGCCGGGTGCGGTCCGGCCGGTAAAAAGCAAAAGGCCCGCCATGCGCGGGCCTCTCCGGCTCAATTGAACCAGTGGGTTGGGGGCGGCGAGAAAATTCGCTGGCAAGGCGTGCGAGCGCAGACAGTACGATAAGTACGGCAAGCGAGCACAACGCAGCCAGCGGATTTTGTCGTCACCCCCAACCTTAGTCTTCGCGGCGCATTTGGGGGAAGAGGATTACATCCCGGATACTGGGCGAATCCGTCAGCAACATCACCAGGCGGTCAATACCAATACCGCAGCCACCGGTCGGAGGCAGGCCGTATTCCAGAGCGCGGATGTAGTCAGCATCGAAATGCATGGCTTCATCGTCGCCCTTATCCTTGAGCGCAACTTGAGCCTGGAAGCGCGCGGCCTGATCTTCCGGGTCATTCAACTCAGAGTAACCGTTGGCGTGCTCACGACCGACCATGAAGAGCTCAAAACGTTCCGTAATCCCCGCCTTGGTGTCGCTGGCGCGGGCCAGCGGCGAGACTTCTGCCGGGTAATCGATAATGAACGTCGGGTCCCACAGCTTTTCTTCGGTGGTTTCGTCAAACAGCGACAACTGCAGACCGCCAATGCCATCGGTCAATACCGGCTTGGCACCCAGACGTGCCAGTTCCGCCTTGAGGAACGTGCGGTCATGCAATTGCTCTTCCGTGTATTGCGGGTTGTAGTGGCAAATGGCCTGGGCAATGGTGAAGCGCGCAAATGGCTTGGACAGATCAACTGTCTTGCCTTGATATTCAATGACGGTGTGACCACAGACTTCTTTGGCGGCAAAGCGAATGACACCTTCGGTCATCTCGATCATGCGATGGTAGTCGGCGTAGGCCTCGTAAAACTCCATCATCGTGAATTCGGGATTGTGCCGCGTGCTCATGCCTTCGTTGCGGAAGTTGCGGTTGATCTCGAACACGCGTTCCATGCCACCCACAACCAGTCGCTTGAGGTAAAGCTCAGGCGCAATTCGCAGATACAGCGGCATATCCAGCGCATTGTGATGCGTGGTAAACGGCTTGGCCGTTGCACCACCCGGAATCGGGTGCATCATCGGCGTTTCGACCTCCAGATACTGCTCGCCGGTCATGTATTCGCGGATCTTTTGCACAATGCGCGAACGCTTGATGAAGGTATCGCGTGCTTGTTCGTTGGTGATCAGATCAACATAACGCTGACGGTACTTTTGTTCCTGATCGGCCAGACCGTGGAACTTGTCCGGCAGCGGACGCAGCGATTTGGTCAACAGACGCAGTTCGGTCACCTGAATCGACAATTCGCCGGTCTTGGTTTTCATCAGGGTGCCCCTGGCACCCAGAATGTCGCCCATATCCCAAGTCTTGAACGAGGCGTAGACCTCTTCGCCCACGCTGTCGCGGCTGATATAGAACTGGATGCGGCCAGACACGTCTTGCACGGTAGCAAAGCTGGCCTTGCCCATAACGCGCTTGAGCATCATGCGGCCGGCTACGGCGACGGTAATGTTTTTGGCTTCCAGCTCTTCTTTTTCAATGCCGTCATATTTGGCGTGCAAGTCACCGGCCACATCCACACGTTTGAAATCGTTGGGGAAGGCCGGGCCTTTTTCGCGCAGGGCAGCAAGCTTGGCGCGGCGCTCTGCCATGATCTGGTTTTCGTCCTGGACAACCACTTGTTCTTGTTGATCGCTCATTTTCTTTTCCGTTATGTCTATACGCGCCCGTTGCGCGACAAAGGGGGTGAGGGCGGTGTTTACACGCCTTGTTTCAGACTGGCTTCGATAAAGTCATCGATATCGCCATCCATCACACCCTTGAGGTTGCCCACTTCGTAACCGGTACGCAGATCCTTGATGCGGCTCTGGTCGAACACGTACGAGCGAATCTGATGGCCCCAGCCGATATCAGACTTGCCGGCTTCCAGTTGCTGCTGTGCTTCCATGCGCTTGCGCAATTCAAGCTCATACAATTTGGCGCGCAGCATTTGCCAGGCTTCGCCACGGTTGCGGTGTTGCGAGCGGTCATTCTGGCACTGCACCACAATGCCGGTCGGCACGTGCGTCAAACGCACGGCAGAGTCGGTCTTGTTAATGTGCTGACCACCAGCGCCGGATGCACGATAGGTATCGGTACGCACATCAGCCGGATTAATTTCGATTTCGAAGCTGTCATCCACTTCAGGATAGACAAACACCGAGCAGAAAGAGGTATGGCGACGGGCGTTAGAGTCAAACGGCGACACGCGCACAAGGCGGTGGACGCCGGTTTCGGTACGCAGAAAACCGAAGGCGTAATCACCAGTTAGTTTGATGGTGGCGCTGGTAATACCGGCCACTTCGCCTTCTGAGACTTCCATGACTTCGACATTGAAGCCCTTGCGCTCGCCGTAACGCACATACATACGCAGCAGCATGGAGGCCCAGTCTTGCGCCTCGGTACCGCCCGCACCGGACTGGATATCCACAAAGCAGGGTTGCGGATCCATCGGATTGGAGAACATGCGACGAAATTCAAGCTGGGCAATTTCAGCTTCCAGCGCAGCCACATCTTCAGACACCGCGTTCACGGTATCCCAGTCTTCTTCACCGCGGCCCATTTCAAACAATTCTTTGGCGTCGGCCACGCCCTTGACCACGCGGTCGAGCACCAGCACAACGGCTTCCAGCGCTTTGCGCTCACGGCCGATTTCCTGGGCTTTTTTGGGGTCGTTCCAGATTTCTGGCGACTCTGACAGGCGCACCACTTCTTCCAGCCGGTCCACTTTGGACGGGTAGTCGAGGTAGCGTTTGAGTTCGTTGGCCCGTTCACCCAGATTGGTGAAGCGGTTTTCGATCTGGTTAAGCTGTTCGGCTTCCATGCTCGATCTAATTCATGTTCAGGGAAACCTGACATTCTAGCAGGGAAGCGGGCCAAATCAGACGTGCAAGGTACATAAAAATAAAAAAATCCGGCAACAAGCAGCCGGATAAAAAGGGTGTGGGCCACCCATGAGTGTCGCGCCAGCCCAAGCGGGCTGGCGCATTTACCGTGGTTACTCGTCGATCAGGCGATGCCGCGCTTCACGCAGTGCGGCAGAAATCATCGCCAGATCCGTTGGGCTGGTCTTGAGTTCTTCCAGCATGCGCTGCCAGGCGCCGACCGCGATCTCGTGCTTGCTCTGCCAGGCATCCAGCCGCGCCACCACCGTGCCTTCGCTGCCTTGCCATGCACGATCAACCAG
>JASLES010000281.1 GCA_030151005.1 Silvimonas sp. | reverse complement strand
CCCGGTGGCGGCCATGTTTTCCAGCCACAGGCCGCCGCCTTTGGTAAACAGGATCACCGGTACCCGACGGCCGTCGGCCTCGCGCTTCAAACCAGCTACCACGCGCTGCATGTAAGCCAGCGAGAACTCCTGATATTTGCCAGCCGCCAGCGCACCACCCCAGGTATCAAAAATCATCAGCGCTTGCGCGCCTGCATCTACCTGGGCGTTCAGATAGTCGATCACGGTGCGGGCGTTGATATCCAGAATGTGGTGCAACAGGTCCGGACGGTCATACAGCATGGTTTTAACGTTGCTGTAGCTGTCAGAGCCACTGCCTTCAATCATGTAGCAGGCCAGCGTAAACGGGCTGCCGGAAAAACCAATCAGCGGTACGCGGCCATCCAGCGCTTTGCGAATGCTGCTGACGGCATCAAAGACATATTGCAGTTCAGCGCCCACATCTGGCACAGCCAGTTTGCGAATGGCGGTTTCGTCCCGCAGCGGGTGGGCAAAACGGGGGCCCTCACCTTCGGCAAAAGACAAACCCAGACCCATGGCATCCGGCACGGTCAGGATGTCAGAAAACAAAATGGCGGCATCCAGCTCAAACCGCTCCAGCGGCTGCAATGTGACCTCAGTCGCCAGTTCTTTTGATTTACACAGATTGAGAAAAGAACCCGCTTTTGCGCGGGTGGCACGGTATTCCGGCAGATAGCGGCCGGCCTGACGCATCAGCCACACCGGGGTGTACGGAACCGGTTCGCGCATCAGGGCGCGCAGAAAAACATCATTCTTCAGTGCAGTTGCCATATCTCAACCTGTTGTGGTGACCCCGGGCTCAGGCCATTTGCCACGCTCCCGGCGCCGTGCAGGATAACACCTTGTTGTGGTAAGGCCTTAATTCATTACCGTGCGCCACCGATACCACAATGCTGTCGGGCAAGCGCTCGACCAGGGCTTGATAGAAGGTCTGTTCGCTTTGGGCATCCAGTGCGGAAGTCGCTTCATCCATCAGCAAAACCGCCGGCGGATTGAGTAACGCACGCAGCAAGGCCACCCGCTGCTGCTCACCCACACTCAGGATATGCGCCCACATGTCCCGCTGATCCAGATGCGGCGTCAGGTGCGTCAGCCCCGCCAGCGCCAGCAAGGGCGCAAGTTCAACATCGTCCAGGCGCGAGGGGCATGGATAATACATAGCCTCGCGCAGTGTGCCAAGCGGCAAATACGGCCTTTGCGGCAGGAACAAGGTGTTGCCGGTTTCCGGGTAAGCAAGCTGCCCCGCGGCATACGGCCAGATACCCGCTAACGCGCGCAACAACGTAGATTTGCCTGACCCGGAGCGCCCGCAAATCATCAGCCGGTCACCGGGTTTGAGCGACCAGGCAACATCCGCCAGCAGCACTTCACCATCTGGTTTACTGACCGTTTGCAGATGGGCCTGCATGTCCGTGCCGCTGCGTGCCGGTTGCAGGCGGGGCATCACGGCAACCTGGTCCAGCCCGGACTGAAAAGTGGAAAGCCGGTCTACGACGGATTTCCAGCGCGCCCACTCGGTAAAATTGTTGGTGATGCTCGACATGGCACTTTGCACCTGAGAAAACGCATCGGCAATCTGCATGTAGACGCCCAGCGTGATCTGTTTGGCAAACACCTGCGGCGCCATGACCACCAGCGGAAACAGGGTGGATAACTGAGCATAAGAGCTGACGTAGAGCCCCAGCGATTTGCGCTTTTTCATCAGCAACCAGAAATTACTCATGACGTGACTAAAGCGTTGCGCCAGCACTGCGGTTTCCTGCTGCTCCCCTTTGTACATGGCCACGGCATCGGCGTTCTCCCGCAGGCGCACGAGGCCGTAACGAAAATCCGCTTCATAGCGTTGCTGGAAGAAATTGAGCCGTACCAGCGGCACGCCAATCCAGAAAGTAATCACCGTCCCGACCACCGCATACAGCAGGGCCACCCAGAACATGTAACCGGGAATATTGAGATCGTGCCCCAATAGCAGCAGACGCAATGGCCCGGTCAGCCCCCATAGCACAAACGAGAATGTGACCAGCGTACCCAGGTCATTGAGCGTGGTCAGAAACAGGTTCAATGAACGAGTCACAAACTCGTCCACGTCTTCGGCAATCCGCTGATCCGGGTTATCGGTTTTGTGATCGGTCAATTGCAGCCGATAGAAATTTTGCTTGTCGAGCCATTGCTCCAGCAAAGAACGCGTCAGCCAGCGTCGCCAGATGATCTGCAACATTTGCTGAAAGTAGCTGTTGTAGACACCAACCAGGATGGTGGCGCCGGCCAGCCAGCAGAACTCCACCACCAGTCGCTTGAAGGCGGCGTAATCCAGCACTTGCAGTGCGTTGTACAACTCGCCCTGCCAGGTGTTGTACCACTTGCTGATGTAAATGGACCCACCCGTTAGCGACAAAATCACCACCAGCAAGCCCCAGGCTTGCCAGGCGTGTTCACGGTTCAGCCAGAAGGGCCGACATAACCGCCAGAAGTTCGCCAGTAAATGGCGGGTGTTTCTGGACGCCGAGACCGGCAACGTTGCGTGTTCATCTGTCATGCCTTGCCCCTGGCGCCGCGTTTGAAAATGCGGTCATGACAATGCAAACGGGTGATGGACTGGTCTGGTGCACCAGCACTGGCTAATACCATTTATATGCAGACGCACCGGCCTGTGAATCTGCCAAAGAAAAAGGCGCAGACCGGTCAGTCTGCGCCTTGTCTTGCCTGGGTATGGTTTACCGTTTATTCGGCCTCTGGCTGCGGCTGTGCGGTTTTGCAGGGCCGCTGCGTCCAGCCTCTGGCGTTGTTGCATTGCCAGTCCTGGCGAACGGCACTGATAAACCAGGTTTTGTCGGCGTAGTCGAGCACCACGTGATAGCGCAAAGCGCTGCGGGCGTTTTCCAGCGCGCCATTCATGGTGACGTCGATCTCGGCATGTTGCAGGTCTTTCCCGCTGGCCCGTTGATTGAGCGAGAGTTTGCTGTAGTCGAACAAGCCAACCTCATTGCCGGCGTGATCGCCCAGAAAACCAAACACCACCTGCACGGGTGCTTCACCCACACGGCCCCGATAGATGGTTTTGGGCAGTGGCAGCCTGGCGCTGGCATCGGCCGGCGCGGCGCTGTCGGTGGCATCTGCCTCTGGTTCTACGGTGACATCGGCCGCGTGTATGCCCGCGGCAGCTATCGCCAGCAGCAGCGCCAGCAAAGTGCGTTTCATGATCATCCCCTCTTTGGGTTTTGCAGTTTTTTGGTGTTTTCTGGTGCTGGATAAACAAACTGCCGGGCCGGTTTTTTTATGAACCGGGTCCGGCAGTCTTTTGCTACGTGGGCGCGCGGCCCGTTTATTCCTTGCTGGCCCAGGTGTCGCGCAGCGTGACCGTGCGGTTGAACACCGGCTTGCCACCCGCAACGTGATCTTTGCGATCCGTCACAAAGTAACCCAGGCGTTCAAACTGGTAGCGCGTTTCTGGCGCGGCATCGCGCACAGCGGGTTCGATATAGCCCGTAACGACCTTGAGTGAGTGGGCGTTGATGAACTGTTTGAAGTCCACATATTCGCCATCCGCGCCACGTACAGCATCCGGGCGGGCCTCAGTGAACAGCCGATCGTACATGCGCACTTCGGCCTCAATGGCGTGGTGAGCGGCAATCCAGTGGATCACACCTTTCACCTTGCGGCCCACAGGGTTCTGGCCCAGCGTGTCCGGGTCAATCGAACACTTGAGTTCCACTACGTTGCCGTCAGCGTCCTTGATCACTTCATCACACTTGATCACGTAGGAGTAGCGCAGACGAACCTCGGCACCCAGCGTCAGACGTTGCCATTTGGGCGGCGGCACTTCGGCGAAGTCTTCCCGTTCTATGTACAACTCACGGCCAATGGGGATTTCACGCTCGCCCATGGCTTCATGGTGCGGGTGGAACGGTGCGCTACGGCTGCCGGTGACGCCTTCTTCAAAATTGGTGAGGGTGACCTTGATCGGATCCAGCACGGCAATGACGCGTGGGCTGGTTTCTTCCAGCGTTTCCCGCACGGCGCCTTCCAGCGAGGCAAACTCGACCACGTTCGGGGTCTTGGAAACGCCAGCGCGTTGTGCAAACAAACGGATGCCTTCCGGGCTGTAACCACGACGACGCATGCCACTGATGGTCGGCATGCGCGGGTCGTCCCAGCCGGTCACCAGTTTTTCGTCAACCAGTTGCTTGAGCTTGCGCTTGGACGTCACCACGCTCAGCAGTTCCAGGCGAGAGAACTCGATCTGTTGTGGGTGAGCCGGAATGGTGATGTTGTCCAGCACCCAGTCGTACAACGGGCGGTGGTCTTCAAATTCCAGCGTACACAGCGAATGGGTAATGCCTTCCAGCGCATCAGAAATACAGTGGGTGTAGTCATACATCGGGTAGATGCACCACTTGTCGCCAGTCTGATGGTGGGTTGCGCGGCGGATGCGGTAGATCACCGGATCACGCAGGTTGATGTTGCCCGACGTCATGTCGATTTTCAGGCGCAGCGTCTTGCTGCCATCCGCAAACGCGCCATCACGCATCTGGCGGAACAGCGTCAGGTTTTCTTCCGGCGTGCGGGCTCGGTACGGGCTCTCTTTACCTGGTTCATTCAGGTTGCCACGGTACTGGCGCATTTCTTCCGGGGTCAGATCGTCCACATAGGCTTTGCCGGCGTTGATCAGTTCTTCGGCGTAGGCATACAGCTGGTCGAAATAATTGGACGCGTAGCGAACCTCGCCTTTCCACTCATAACCCAGCCAACGCACATCTTCCTGGATGGCGTTGATGTATTCGTCTTCTTCTTTTTCCGGATTGGTGTCGTCCATGCGCAGATTGCACTGGCCCTGATAATCCTGGGCGATGCCAAAGTTCAGACAGATCGACTTGGCGTGACCCACGTGCAGATAGCCGTTGGGCTCAGGCGGGAAGCGCGTGACCACGGAGGCGCGCTTGCCCGATGTCAGATCGGAATCGATGATGCTGCGGATGAAATTGCTGATAACCGGTGCGGCGTCGTTGCTCATGACCATGCAGATAGGAAGATCGAAAGAGACGATTGTAGCCGAAAACAGCGCAACAGCCGGTCATCACGGCCCATGATCCCCTTCTGGCATGCAACAGAATGTGCGCGCTGGCTGCTACCCGTCGGATTTTTCCCACGAAAACAGCGTTAAAACAGAGCTTTATGCTGCAGTCATAGTCCAATAAACGTGATGTTTTGCCCTGCGCAAAACCGCATGCCAGATGGAGGACATGATGAAAATCTCTGCGTATTCGCACATGCTGGTGTCAGATCACGCGGGTTGGGATGAATTGCGCGCCCATCACCCCACGGCGCGCGGCACATTTTTCAAACTGGTTTTACCGCTCTCTGTCTTGCCTGCCGTAATGATCACGTGGGCGGGGATGATGCACGGCAGTTTTTATGCGCCGGATGCGCCATCCAGTTATTGGTTAATCACGGCCCTGGTGTTCTTTGCCGCAGAGCTTATCTCTGTGCGCGGTATTGCCTGGGTAATTGACCTGTTGTCCCGCCAATTGACGAACAAACCCGATCACGACAGTAGTTACCTGCTAGCCACCCTGGCCGCCGTGCCGTTGTGGCTCTCATCGCTAACGCTGTTTGTGCCGGTAGTGGCTTTCAACCTGCTGTGCGGTGTACTGGGTCTGGCCATTGCCTGCATGCTGCTGTACCACGGCATTCCCGCCATGCTGGGCCACGCGCGGGATGAAGACACCCGCGACATGACCTGGCTGACCATGTGGATCGGCGCGGGTGCGTGGGCCATTTTGGGTGTGATTGCCGCACTGCCGGTGATTATCCGCTGACGCCTTTGGCATGCTGTTGATGAACCTGTTAGCCTGCGTTTTCCTGTTTCCGGACGCCGTCCGGGCAGCACGACGCAGGCGCAGGCATGTCTACCCATTCCCCTATCCGCTTTGACTGGAAAGACCTTGAGCTGATTGTGGCACTGGCCGAAACCGGCAGCATTGCCGCCGCCGCAGAGCGCAATCATCTGGTGCCCTCTGCCGTGAGCAAGCGCCTTTCTGATCTGGAAAAACAGTTTGGTGCCGCGCTGGTAGAACGCCACGCACGTGGCGTGCGCCTGACCCCGGCTGGCGAAGCATTGCGTTCTCGCGCCACTCATTTGCTGGATCAGGCCCGTCATGTGCAGGATGAACTGCACGACTACGCCAGCGGCATGACTGGTCATGTCCGCCTGTTTGCCAATATCTCGGCCATCGTGGAGTTTTTACCGCGGGCGCTGGTGGCCTTTCGCGAGTTGCACCCGGGTATTCGTGTGGAATTGCAGGAACAGGTCAGCGCGGATGTCGCCCAGGCCGTACAGGCAGGCGTGGCCGATCTGGGGATCGTCAGTGAGCTGCCGCACCTGCCAGCGCTGTGCTTCACACCGTTTCGGCAAGACGAGCTGCAACTGGTGGTGCCAGCAGGTCACCCGCTGGCCGCGCGCGCGCAGCTGGCGTTCATTGAGGCACTCGATTACCCGCTGGTGGGTTTGCATGCCAACAGCACGCTGCACGAGCGCCTGACCCGAGAAGCAGCCCAGGCGGGGCGAGATCTGCGCCCGCTGGTACAGGTCACCAGTTTTGATGCCGTCTGCGCCATGGTCGCAGCCGGGTTGGGGGTGGGTGTGGTGCCCCGCGCGGCGACCACGCCTTATGTGCAGTCCTTGGGTCTGATCGGGTTGACGCTCACGGATCACTGGGCGCAGCGCCAGCTTTGCCTGTGCACGCGCGCTGGCGAAACCGGTTCGCCGGCCGCCCAAAAGCTGTTTGCCCATTTGCGCCAGGCCAGCGACGCCTGATCCGCTTGTTTACCCGTGCGGCAAGACATCGCAAAAAGTGATGTCTTCATCGCCATCCTTCAATTTTTCATCAGGCCAGGATGCGGCATAGTGCGGCTCACACCCCACACACAAAGGAGCCCCACGATGGCACGCTGGAACCCGCAAGATTATGTCCGTAACTCGTCAGGTCAGGAACGCTGGGCCACAGAGCTGATTGCCCAGTTGGGTCTCAAGCCGGATGACACCGTGCTGGATATCGGCTGTGGCGATGGTCGCCACACCGCAGCCATTGCACAGCAAGTGCCACAAGGCCATGTGCTGGGTACAGATTACTCGCCAGAAATGATTGCCCACGCCAGTGCCGAGCATGCTGACCACGCCAATCTGGCGTTTGAAGTCGCCAATGCGGCCACCTTGCCGTACCAGACGCAATTTTCCGTGGTGTTTTCCAATGCCGCCATTCATTGGGTGCCCGGCCCGCATGACGGTGTACTCAAGGGGATCGCCGCAGCGCTCAAGCCAGGTGGACACGCTTTGCTGCAATTGGGGGGGCACGGCAATGGCGTCAGCGTGATTGCCGCATTTGATGAGGTCCGTGCACGGCCGCAGTGGGCTCCGTATTTTGCAGATTTCCGCTTCCCCTACGGCTTTCATACGGTCGCGGACTACCGGACCTGGGCGCAGGCGGCCGGGCTCCAGATCATTGATGCGCAACTGATTCCCAAAACCATGGAATACCCGGATCGCGCAGCGCTGACAGGCTGGTTCCGCAACGCGTGGCTGCCGTTTATCGAGCCGGTGCCAGCGGCACTGCAAGCCAACTATCTGGAAGAAGTGACCGATGCGTGGGTTGCGACCAACCCAGGCGCGTTTCATGTGGGCATGATGCGCCTGCAGGTCAGTCTTGCCAGACCGGCATAACGCCGGCGGCATTCAAGCGGGTTGTAGTTATATGTAAAAACCGGCGCGGCCGGTCAATCCATCCGTACCGTGGCGCGCTCCTTGCGGACCTGCGACAAACGTACGGCTGACCGGATACGCGTGGGTTCGCCAAAGCGCAGCAAGTTGCCATGCGGGTCAATCACAATCATTTCTTTCATGTGCCAGGGTTGCTGCACAGGCGTGCGCACCTTGAGCCCCATGGATTGAAACGACTTGTGCAAGGCGCCAATATCCTCGGTATGCACATAGCATGCCGTATGTTCAGCGACGTAACGTTCGCTGCATAACCAGAAATGCAGCTCTACCTCATCGCGCCCCACAATGAGATAGTCATCCGCCCAGTGCAGCGCTTCAAAACCAAGTTTGTTGCAGTAAAAATCCAGTGTAACTTCAAAATCAAGCGATGCCAGGATAGGCACCATGCTCTGGATTGTTGCGGTCATCGTATTCTCCCTCAATGACAACAATCCCCCCAACAGTGATCCGTGTCCGACTTGCCAGTTCCGGCCTGGTCATTTCATGGAATAATCCGTCTGACCTTTGTGCGCCAGCTTTTTTCGCCAGACGCAACCAGACGGAGCCCCCATGCTGATCCAGAGCCAGATTACAGACCTTGCCACGCCCACCGGCACCATGCGTACTTATGTGCACCGGCCCAACGCGGCAGGTTCCTTCCCGGCCATTCTTTTTTATTCTGAGATTTTCCAGCAAACCGCGCCCATTGAAAGGGCTGCCCGCTATCTTGCGGGTCACGGGTTTGCAGTACTCGTCCCCGAAGTATTCCACGAACTGAACCCGATTGGCACTGTTCTGGGGTACGACGACGATGGAAAAAATAAAGGCAACGCCGATAAGGCGGCCAAAACGGTGACCGATTACGACACCGACAACCAGGCCATGATTGGCTGGCTGCAGCAACAGGATTGGTATAACGGGCACCTGGGCGCAATGGGTTTTTGCATAGGCGGTCATCTGGCGTTCCGGGCGGCAGTCCAGCCGCAGGTGAAAGCGACGGCCTGCTTCTATGCCACTGATCTGCATACCCAAACCATCCCCAACGCCCCAGGTCAACACACCATGGAGCGCCTGGCGGAGATCAAGGGTGAAATGCTCATGATCTGGGGTAAACAAGATCCGCATGTGCCGGCACCAGGCCGCGTCCAGATCTACAACGCCATGAGCCAGGCCGGGCTGAACTTTACCTGGCACGAGGTCAATGGCCAGCACGCCTTCATGCGCGATGAAGGCGATCGTTATGACCCCCAACTGGCCGCTTTGGGTTATCAACTGGCGTTTGATCTGTTCCAGCGTAACCTGCGTTAAGCCGCGATAGTCACATCAAGAAATTCCAGATTTATTGATAGATACCTTCTATCGGTAAATTTGGAATATTTCATTTCCACAAATGAGAATGATTCTTGATAATGGGTTCATGGCACAACGCCAGCACAGGACCCATCATGACGACGCTGATTTTCAACCTTGGTGAACAACTCTCCGCCCCCAATCAGGGGCCAGTTGCGTACAAAAAGCGCTACGTCCAGTTTGCACTGGTGGCCTTGCTGCTGGGTGCTGCTTTCTTTGCCTTGACCCGGCACAGTCTGGAAGCAGGCTGGATTGCAGGTGGCAGCGTGGCCCTGGCAACTGCAATCGGGGCCCTGCCCGTCGCCTTTGCCCGCCGCATGCCAGAAAACCTGGCCAGCGGCCTGATGATGGTTGGCGGCGGCATCATGGCGACCGTCACCCTGGGTAGCGTATTGCCGGAAGCGCATGCGGGCCTCGCTAAAAGCATGAGTACCGGTGTGGCCTTCTCTAGCCTGGCGGTGATTGTGGGGCTGGGTGCCTGGGGCTTTGCCACCTGGCAATCCAGTGCTCAAAAGCTGGCGGCCAAAAGCGGCGCTGAAGCAGAACGGTTTGGTCTCTTGCTGTTTGCCCTGGCCATGACCTTGCAAAACCTGCCGGAAGGGATCGCCGCCGGTGTATCGATGGCGGGCTCCGCGCATGGCAGCGCCCTCACCTTCGGGATCAGCCTGCAAGATATCCCGGAAGGCTTTGCCGTTGCCACGGCGTTGCTGCGGGCCGGCGCGTCCCCCACCAGGGCAGCGCTCGGCGGCATGGCCAGCGGGCTGGTGGAACTGGCCGGCGCTTTGATTGGTGCCGCTGCACTGAGCATCTCTGCCGCTTTGTTGCCGGTATTGCTGGCTCTGGCCGCTGGCGCCATGTTGTGGGTTATTGGCCGGGAAATGGGCCCGCGCTTGCTGGGTAAGCCAGGCGTATTGCAAGCGTGTTTTGCCACCGGTTTGATGATTGCAGTGGGTTTCAATTTCTTGCCCGGTTAATCAGCGCAGGCACACATGCAAACAAAAAGAGCACCCGCTTGGGGTGCTCTTTTTTTATCCCGATCTTGCCCACAATACTTGTCAGACTTGTAAACCTGGTTGCCAATCAATTACAAAGTTGCAAACTGCATACCTGAAACAGGCGCTATATTGATTGAAAGCTGATATACCGCACCAGGCGCATTACGTTTTGTCATTCCAGGTTATTGTGCGGGCTCCCTGCCCGGCCCCTGTTTTATTTGAGCCCTGTATGCCTCATGAGCATCTGATTGCGTGCCACGAATGTGATCTCTTGCTGCGTCCGCCAGAACTGGAACCCGGTGGCGTGGCGCGCTGCCCGCGCTGCGGCGCGACCTTGTTCAAATCGGCCCATCGTAGCCAGGAACGTGCGCTGGCGTTTACCGTCAGCGCCATTATTCTGCTGATGCTGGCCAATTTCTTTCCCATCATGGGTTTGCAGATTGGGGCCAACTATGTGTCCTGCACGCTCACCAGCGCCGCGCTCATGTTGTATCGCGAGGGCATGCAGGAACTGGGAATACTGGTGCTGATCACCACCGTCATTGTCCCGACCGTGCAAATGCTGATCATGCTGTACGTGCTGCTCCCGCTGTCGCTGGGCTATCTGCCGCCGCGCATTCCGGACATGCTGCGCATGCTGAATATTTTGCGGCCGTGGAGCATGGTGGAAGTCTTCATGCTGGGCATTCTGGTTTCGCTCACCAAACTGGCCGCCATGGCCACCGTGATCCCGGGGATTGCGCTGTGGTCTTTTGCTGCGCTGATGGTGCTGATGACCGCAGCCATGTCCAGCTTCAACCCGCGCCAGATCTGGCTGCAACTTCCTCTGGAAAACTCATGACACCGCGCTCCGTTTCCGCCGCGGATGAAGGGCTGCTGAACTGCCACAGCTGCGGCTTGTTAAGCAAGAACGTGCCCAATGCCAGTGATCGCTGCCCACGTTGCGGCACACACCTGCATCTGCGTAAACCCAACAGCCTGACGCGCACCTGGGCGCTGCTGATTGCGGCCTTTTTGTTGTATATCCCGGCCAATATCCTGCCGGTGATGCATACCGCCTCCATCATTTACGAGGAGGACGACACCATCATGAGTGGCGTGGTGTATCTGTGGACATCCGGTTCCTGGCCGCTGGCAATTCTGGTGTTTTGTGCCAGCGTTACCGTACCGCTGGCCAAGCTGATGGCGCTGGCCACGCTGGCGTTTACGGCCCAGCGCAAATCCACCTGGCGGCAGCAAGAGCGCACCAAACTGTACCGGTTGGTGGAGTTTGTCGGACGCTGGTCCATGCTCGATATTTTTGTGGTGACACTCATGGTGGGCCTGGTGCATTTCCAGTCACTGGCTACCATTTCGGCCGGGCCGGGCGCGGTGGCATTTGCTTCCGTCGTGGTCCTGACCATGTTTGCCGCCATGTCTTTTGATCCACGCCTGATTTGGGACCCTGAGCAAAAACAAGATGACTGATCAGACACAAACACCCGCCCCGCAAAACGACGATATTCCTACCGCCAAGGCGCTGCCCAAACGGCGCTTGCCCTCACTGATCTGGCTGATCCCGATTGTGGCCGCGTTAGCGGGTGGCTGGATTGCCATCCACGCCATCATGCAGCGCGGGCCGACCATCACCATCCGCTTTGATACGGCAGAAGGCCTGGAGGCCGGCAAGACCAAGATCAAGTACAAAGATGTGGATATCGGCAACGTCACCGGCGTGGTGCTGACGGATGATCGGCAGCACATCAAGGTCACCGCGCAACTGGCACATGGCACGGATGACTTGCTGGGTGGCAAAACCCAATTCTGGGTAGTACGCCCGCGCGTGGCCGGCGGCACGGTCAGCGGTTTGTCGACCCTGTTGTCCGGCGCATTCATCGGCATCGACCCCGCCCGCAAAGCCGATGACAAGCGCGACTTTATCGGTCTGGAACAAGCCCCTATCGTCACGGCAGGCCAGGCAGGCCGAGAGTTCATCCTTAAAGCGCAGGATATGGGCTCGATTGACGTCGGCACACCGGTGTTTTTCCGCCGCGTCCAGGTTGGCGAGGTGTCTTCCTATACGCTCGATAAAAATGGCAAGGGCGTCACGGTCAAAGCCTTTGTCCATGCCCCGTACGATCAATACGTCACCAATAACACCCGCTTCTGGCACGCCAGCGGCGTGGATGTCTCGCTGGACGCCAATGGCCTGCGGTTCGAGACACAGTCTCTGGCATCCATAGCTATTGGCGGGATTGCCTTCCAGGCGCCGCCCGATCAACCGGTGGCAGATGCGGCCCCGGCCGACACCAAGTTCACCCTGGCGGAAGACCGCAACACTGCCATGAAGGAAGCCGACCGTGCACGGGCACCGTTCGTACTGTATTTCCGCGAATCGCTGCGTGGTTTGTCAGTAGGCGCGCCAGTGGATTTCCGCGGCATCATCATTGGCGAAGTCAAAGCCATCAACTTCGAGCTTTCCAAAGAAAAGCATGAAATCCTCATGCCGGTGACCATCGACCTGTACCCGGATCGCCTGCAAGGCCGTCTGCGTCAGGGCGAAAAAGACCTGGATACGCCGGCCGAAAAGGTGCGCACGCTCAATGCCATGGTGGCCCACGGCCTGCGTGCCCAACTGCGTACCGGCAACTTGATTACCGGTCAGTTGTATATCGCACTCGATTTCGTTCCGGGCGCCAGCAAGGCAGATA
>JASLES010000262.1 GCA_030151005.1 Silvimonas sp. | reverse complement strand
TGAGCGGGATTTGATTATTTTGGGGCTGCGGTTGCCGGAGGCTTGACGGGGCTGTGCGCCCCTGGCCGTAGGGTGGATTTGGAGCGGCAGCGACAATCCACCTTTGCTGGCTTAAAACCTTAACTGCTGTTAGCGCCTGCGGCGCGGATGTTTTGGGTGTCGGGGGTTGCCCGACAGCAAGTGCCTTTCTTTTGGATCGCCAAAAGAAAGGCACCAAAGAAAAGGCGCCCCCTGCGACAGCGCCCCTTCGGGGTTCCCTGTGCTTCTCACGAAGTCCGGCTGGCTCCAGGGAACTCGCTACGCTCAAACACCCTCATGCCGAAACCCCGGACGTCACTGCGATGCTCGGCGTTGCCGGAGGGGAGCACGTCAAAAGCAACGGCAACTTCAAAAACCAAAACCCCAACCCCGCAAACCGTTTGTACGCAAGCACGATTCACCTTGCCCACCACCGCTTCGTCATTCCTGCGAAAGCAGGAATCCAGCCAGTCGCCAAAGGCGACCAAACTACCGCAGCGAACCCTTAAACCCCCAACGTCCGCTTTACCTCATCCAGCGTCCCGGCCACCACGTTGCGTGCGCGTTCAGTACCCTGGCGCAGCAAGTGCATCACCTCATCCGGTTGCTGTGCCAGTGCGTTGCGGCGCTCACGGATGGGTTCGAGCGCTTGTTGTACGCAAGCCTCCAGGTGGTGGCGGATTACCGCATCAGACAAACCGCCACGACGGTATTTGGATTTGAGGTCATCCAGAAAATGGATGTCACCTTCAAATGCATCCAGAAAGAAAAACACTTCGTTCTGTTCCACGTCACCCGGGGATTTGGCGCTGGCGCGGTTCGGGTCGGTGGCCAGTGCGTGAATGGCGGCGTGGATGTCGTCAGGGCTGGCCGCCAACGGCAAGGCGTGGGCGGCGGAGGTGAGTGCGACGCGATTACTTGCATGCGCGGCCAGCACGGGCAGCGCTTCGACCAGTACAGGTGTGCCAGCGCGGGTATTCACCTCGCGCACGAGCACGTTGCCATGCTCTACCAGCGCCGCCTGTTTTGGGTCGGTGGTGGGTACAAGGCGCGTTTTCAAAGCAGTGATATCGGCTACGCCATGGGCCAGGTTGCTTTGTGACAGACCGAGCGTGCGGGCGCCAAAGCGGGCGTAGCAGGCGGCCAGTTCTTGCAGTTCTGGCACTTGTGACTGCACAAACAAGGTGCTGCGTTGCGGATCAATGCCGATGGCAAGGTAATCCAGCGCCACTTCCAGCACCTGATCGTCGCCGGTATGCACATCGGCCAGCATGACAAACTGGCGATGCTTTTCCTGATAGGCCAGCCGTTGCCGCAGGTTGCGCACGTAATGACCCAGACCCAGCGGGCCGGTTGCCTTGTCGCCTGTCAGCAGAATCTGGTTGGGTGGGATGACCGTCATTTTGATGCGCTCCTGGTGCGGCAGGTGTTGCCGCGTTAATTTGAAGCGCCGATTCGGGGGAGAGGTGAGGGGAACCCTCAGAATGACCAAAGCCGCCTGAATCGGCGGCTTCGTATAGTCGTGTGAATACGGGTGGCCGCCGGTTAAGTGCGATACCACCAATAAAATCGTGCAGCAGAAAGATGTCTGGATTGCGTATTCATGCAAACACTATGCCCTGGATCAAAATCATTTGCCAAGTAGTATTTTTTACGTCCGGTGCGCGTTGCCGCATACCGGGCAGGCAGGATCCTTGCGGTAACGCATTTCGCGCCAGGCCAGATTGCGGGCATCCAGCAGCAACAAACGCCCCACCAACGGCTTGCCGATCCCGGCCAGCAGCTTGAGCGCTTCTGCCGCTTGCGCGGTACCAATCATGCCGGTCAGCGGCGCAAATACCCCAAAAGTGGCGCAGGGGCTATCGCTGGCCTCGCCTTCCTCACCAAACAGGCAGTGATAGCACGGTGCGTTGTTATCCCGCGCATCAAAGGTGGTGAGTTGGCCATCGAAACTGACGGCTGCACCAGACACCAACGGCACACGCGCGGCCACGCAGGCGCGGTTGATGGCGTGACGGGTAGCAAAGTTATCGGAACAATCCAGCACCACGTCGGCTGCCGCCACCAGCGCTTGAAGGCGCTCGCCCGCCAGACGCTCCTCCAGCGGCTCGATATGGATTTCCGGGTTGATGGCGGCTAGCGTTTGCCGGGCCGACTGGGCCTTGTTCATGCCAATGCGACTCTGGTCATGCACGATCTGCCGTTGCAGATTGGTCAGGTCAACCGTATCGGCATCGGCAATGGTCAGCGTCCCAACACCGGCCGCCGCCAGGTATAACGCTGCTGGCGCGCCCAGACCACCAGCGCCAACAATCAGCACGCGCGCGGTGGCAATGCGCGCCTGACCCTCCACGCCGATGTCATCAAGCAGGATATGGCGGCTGTAACGCAGCAATTGGTCGTCAGAAAGGTCTGGGGTGGTAGCGGTCATGAGGGCGTTAAAAAACGGGGCCACAGCCCCGTTTTTGCAATCTGGTTGGCGACTTAAAGATACCGTCGCAATTCTTCCGGCGTGTCGTCGTGGTCGCCATGCAAATGATGATCCCAGGCTTTGACGAAGACTTCGCGCGGTTTGATCGGGTGTTCCGGGATTTCCATATTATCGCGCTGAACGTCTTCGGTGTAATGGATCAATGCACGCTTGATCTTCTGCAGGATGCTGCCATCCAGATGAAAACCGCTGTTTTGCAGCCAGGTTTCCAACTCAATCAGGGTGTGTTCCATTACGTCGTAATGCACGGTGACGCGGCGCTCTGCGGCATGCGGTTGCACCACCACACCAGGCAAGCGTCCCAACATACGGGCGGCCTGCACGGCTTGATCGACCGGCAAGGCATTAAAGACGATCTCGTGCGTCTTGTGGCGTTCAGGAGGGGTTTGGGCCGACGGCATTGCACCAGCTTCCAGGCGAACTTGATGCATAAAGCATAGGCGTCCTGGCGCGGTTTTGCATGCATGAATGCCCAAACGGCATATGTTTAGATCGCGCCAAAAGAAAAACCCCGCCAGAAGCGGGGTTTTGCGTGCTGTGACGACTTGATGGCTGTTACTTTGCTGCAACTGGCGCCGAAGCAGCCGGTGCTGCGGCCTTGTTCTGCAACAGTTGCTGCACCTTGAGCACGTTGAGTGCTTGTTGCAGCTGGTAGTCGTTCTTGCTGACCAGTTGACGCGGGCCATCGGCATCCACTTCGCTGGCGGTGAGCTTTTGCGGCTTGATTTGCGGCGCGTCGTTCAGCTTGATGGCGGGCGTGGTAGCCGGATCTTTCGGCTTGGCCTTGCCTGCGTCCTTGTCGGTCGGGTTGTCCAGATGGTGTTCCAGATCAGACTCGTGGACTTCCAGTGCGCTGAAATCGCCGCGGCCGGCCACAGTGGCTTCTGCCACTTCGATATCCGGCGTGATGCCCTTGGCCTGGATGGAGCGGCCATTCGGCGTGAAGTAACGCGCTGTGGTGATCTTGAGCGCGGACGTTGCATCAATCGGCAACACGGTCTGTACGGAACCCTTGCCGAACGATTGCGTACCCAGCACCAGTGCGCGCTTGTGATCTTGCAACGCGCCAGAGACGATTTCAGAGGCCGAAGCCGTGCCGCCGTTAATCAGGATCACCATCGGGACGTTTTTCACGTCTTTGGGCAGATTCTGGAAATAATCCGATTTGGCATCTTCACGCATGTAGTTGGCGCGATCTGCGGTCAGACGCACCTTGGAATCCGCAGTACGGCCCTCGGTGTATACCACCAGATCACCCTTGGGCAGGAACGCAGCGGAAACACCCACGGCCGAGGTCAGCAAACCACCCGGGTTGTTACGCAGATCCAGCACTAGCCCCTTGAGCGGGCCCTTGTTCTGCTTGTACAAATCGCTCAGCGCGCTGGCCAGGTTTTCGGTGGTGCGTTCCTGGAACTGGGTAATGCGGATATAGCCATAGCCAGCCTCAGCCAGTTGGGACTTCACGCTCTGCACCTTGATGATGGCGCGTTTGAGTTGCAGCACCATCGGCTTGGATTCGCCCTTGCGCAGAATGGTCAGCGTCACGGTGCTGCCGGCCTTGCCGCGCATCTTGGTGACCGCATCATTCAGCGACAGACCCTGCACCTGGGTGTCATCAATCTTGACGATGTAATCGCCCGGCTTCACGCCCGCTTTGAAGGCTGGGGTGTCTTCAATCGGGGAGACCACGCGTACGAGGCCGTCTTCCATATTCACTTCCAGACCCAGGCCGCCAAACTCGCCCTGCGTACTCACTTGCAGGTCTTTGAAGGCGTCGGCATCCAGATAGTCTGAATGCGGATCAAGGCCGGAAACCATGCCCTTGATCGCATTGTCGATCAGTTTTTTGTCACTGACCGGCTCCACATAGCTCTGCTTGATCAGGCCAAACACGGTTGAGAACGCACGCAGTTCATCCACTGGCAGCGGATTGGTGCTGGCTTCCTTGTCAGCCACCGCGTTAAACGAAAGACTCAGCGCGACACCGAGACCCGCGCCAACAAGAACAAGCGCAATTTTCTGCATTTTGCTGGCCGGCTTGTGTGCCGGTTTCTTCAGGCTGGGCATTCAGTAGCTCCAAAAACGGGTGTTTGTGTCGTATTTAACGTTGTATCCAGAAACTTGTGCACAAGTATCTGTTGGCTATCCGGCCCAGGAGAGCGGGTCCAGCGGCTTGCCATGCTGGCGGAGTTCAAAGTATACGCCCGAATCCCCCATGCCACCGCTGTTGCCACTGGTGGCGATGGTATCGCCCGCTTGCACCGGATCACCCACTTTTTTCAAAAGACTTTCATTGGCAGCGTAAAGGCTCATGTAACCGCCACCGTGATCGATAATCATCAGATTGCCAAAGCCACGCAGCCAGTCGGCAAAGACCACGCGCCCGGAGGCGACGGCCTTGACCGGCAAACCACTGGCCGCGCGGATAAACACCCCTTTCCAGGTGGCACCTTCAGCCCGCTGCGTACCAAATTTGCCGATCACTTCGCCCTTGAGCGGCAAGCGCATGCGCCCCTTGAGCGCAGCAAATTGCTGTCCGGACTGGCTGGCATCCGGCTCTTCGGTGTTCTGACGCGTGACCTTATCCTGCGCTGGCGCGGTCTCCGGCGCGGGCGTCGGGTTGCTTTGTGCGGTTGCTGTTGAATCCGGGTTGACGTTATTGGCGCTCTGCGCCGTATTTTTGTTCTTGCCTGCGGCAGCCGCTTTCTTGCGGGCGGCGTCTTCACGCGCCAGCCGTTGGGCCTCTGCTTTTTTGCGTGCCGCGGCTTCACGGGCACGCTTGAGTTCTTGTTGCTTGATGATGGCATCAAGGCGTGCAATCAAACTGGTGATGCGTTTTTCGTCGGCCTGCAATTTGCCAATCTGGTTGCGCTGCGTGCTGATTTGTTGCGCCAGCGAATTGAGCACTTGCTGTTTTTCTTGCTGATCGCTCTCCAGCTGCGCTTTTTGGGCGGCTTTCTGTCGTGCAAGTTCCTGCAGTTCGTCGTTTTTCTCGCGAATGCGGTCAGAGACGTCGTTGAGCTGATCCAGTTGCTGCTGCAATTGCTGGGCCAGGTGTTGCTGCGCGACGGTCAGATAACGGTACCAGGTCAGTTCGCGGCTGGTCTGGTTGGGGTCTTGTTCGTTCAGGACCAGTCGCCAGGCTTCCAGTTCGCGGGTGCGATAGCGGCTGTTCAAGAGCGCTGCCAGACGTTTCTGGCTATCGCGGATATTGCTGCGGGTACGGGCGATGTCGACTTCCAGCCGGGCCAGTTGCGCGGTGGTCAGCGCACGTTGGCCAGACAAATCATTGAGCACCCGGTTGGCGTCGGAAATGGCTTTTTCTGACTGTTGCAGCGCGTCGGCTGCATCTTTGCGATGCGATTCGTTGTTGGCCAGATCGTGCTTGAGCTGATCAATCTGCCCGCGCAGGTCTTTGAGTTCGTCCTGTTTTTCCTGCTTGTCTGCCGGGTTGGCAGAAATGGCCGGCGCCGCCGTAGCCAGGGTGGCTGCGGCGGCGACAAAGAGCGCGGCAATAATCAGGCTGCGGCTTGGCACGTGGCAGATTCAGTCAATGTGTTAAAGCCGTTCCAGGCGGTTCTGGTCAGAGGAAGGTCATAACCGGTTTGCCGGTCATTTCTTCGGGTTGGGATACACCCATCATGGCTAGCAGCGATGGCGCAATGTCCCGCAGTGCACAGGCGCCTTGCGGGGCCATCGTGGCCGGGCGTCCAACGTAGATGAAAGGTACCACGTCAGTCGTGTGCTGGGTATGAGGCTGGTGCACGGTATGGTCGTACATCACTTCGCAGTTGCCGTGGTCGGCTGTAATGATGACTTCACCGCCGGCGGCCAGCATGGCCTCCACGCAGCGCCC
>JASLES010000242.1 GCA_030151005.1 Silvimonas sp. | reverse complement strand
TCTGTTGCAAAAAGTGTTCTTTACCGAAGGGCAGATGGTCAAAGAAGGGCAGGTGCTGGCCCAGATTGATCCGGCCCCGTTTGCAGTGACAGTGGCGCAGGCCGAAGGTCAACTGGCCCGCGACAAAGCATTGTTGCTGGGCGCACAGCAGGATCTGGCCCGTTACCAGACTTTGCTCAAGCAAGAGTCCATCAGCTCACAACAGGTTGATCAACAAAGCGCGCTGGTCAAACAGGACGAAGGCACGGTCAAGGCCGATCAGGCTGCGGTGGATAGCGCCCGCCTGCAATTGTCCTACACCAAAGTCCTGGCGCCGGCAGCCGGCCGGGTTGGTCTGCGTCAGGTTGACCCGGGCAATATGGTGGCCACCACGGATACCAATGGCCTGGTGGTGATCAACCAGGTCACGCCGATTTCCGTTCTGTTTACCATTCCGGAAACCAGCCTGGGCCCGGTTCTGGCGCAATTGAACAAAGGCAATACGTTAGCGGTGGATGCGTTTGACCGTGGCCAGCAAGTCAAACTGGCCAGCGGCAAACTGCTGACGGTGGATAACCAGATTGATACCACCACCGGCACGCTCAAACTCAAAGCTACCTTCCCCAACGAAAATGGCAGCTTGTTCCCCAACCAGTTTGTGAATGCGCGCCTGCTGGTAGAAACCCGGCATGACGCCACGCTGATCCCCAGCGCGGCGGTACAGCGTGGTACCAGTGGCACCTTTGTGTTTGTGGTGGGCGAAGATCAAACCGTGGAAGCGCGCCCGATCAAGCTGGGGCCGGTGGATGGCGACAACATCGGCGTGGAGTCCGGTCTGAAACCGGGTGAAGTGGTGGTGATTGATGGCGGCGACAAGCTCAAGGATGGCGGCTCGGTTGAGGTGATTTCGCCCAATGCCAGTGGCGTGGCCGGCATGAAGCCGCATGCGCGCAATGGCAGCTGGGCACATGGTAAACGGGCCAGTGGCGCAAGCGGCGCCTGGCGACACAAGCAAAGCCAGGATTAATGACCATGCCCGGATACTCTGGTTTGCAGTGTGATCCGGGCTTCGCTGTGCTTGTCATACCGCCGTCTGAGAACCCCGTATGAATCCGTCACGTTTGTTTATTTTGCGCCCGGTGGCCACCAGTCTGTTGATGGTCGCCATCTTGCTGGCCGGCCTTGTGGCCATGCGCTTTTTGCCGATTTCCGCCTTGCCGGAAGTCGATTACCCCACCATTCAGGTGGTCACGCTCTATCCGGGTGCCAGCCCGGATGTCACCACGTCTTCCATTACTGCGCCGCTGGAACGTCAGTTCGGGCAAATGCCGGGGCTGTCGCAAATGTCCTCGGTGAACTCTGGCGGGGCATCGGTCATTACGCTGCAGTTTGACCTCTCGCTGGGGCTGGATGTGGCCGAGCAAGAAGTCCAGGCCGCCATCAATGCCGCCAGCAACTTGCTGCCCACCGATCTGCCCATGCCGCCGATCTACAGCAAGGTGAACCCGGCGGATACCCCGATCATGACGCTGGCCATTACCAGCGGCACCATGACGCTGCCCAAGGTGGAAGACCTGGTGGACACGCGCCTGGCGCAGAAGATTTCGCAAGTACCTGGCGTGGGCCTGGTGAGTTTGTCCGGCGGGCAACGCCCGGCGGTGCGGATTCAGGCCAACCCCAAGCAACTGGCGGCGTACGGCTTGAATATTGAAGATGTGCGCACGGCCATCGGTAATGCCAACACCAATCAGGCCAAGGGTAGTTTTGATGGCCCGATGCGCGCCTCCACCATCGACGCCAACGATCAACTCAAGAGCGCGTCCGAGTACAACAGCCTGGTGCTGGCGTACAAAAACGGCGCTGCGATTCGCTTGTCTGATGTGGCGACCATCGTGGATGGTGCCGAAAACGCCCGCCTCGCCGCCTGGGCCAATGACACACCGGCCATTTTGCTGAACATTCAGCGCCAACCGGGTGCCAACGTCATCCAGGTGGTCGACAACATCAAGAAGCTGCTGCCGTCGCTCCAGGCCACCTTGCCCGGCGCGGTGGATGTGAAAGTGCTGACCGACCGCACCACGACCATCCGCGCATCGGTCACCGACACCGTGTATGAACTTCTGCTGGCGATTGTGCTGGTGGTGCTGGTGATCTTTGTGTTCTTGCGCAATGTCTCGGCCACCATTATCCCCAGCGTGGCGGTGCCGCTCTCGCTGGTGGGTACGTTTGGGGTCATGTATCTGTGTGGGTTCTCCATCAACAACCTGACCTTGATGGCGCTGACCATTGCCACGGGCTTTGTGGTCGATGACGCCATCGTCATGATCGAGAACATTGCGCGGTACATTGAAGAGGGCGAAGAGCCGATGACGGCTGCGCTCAAAGGCGCAGAACAGATTGGCTTCACCATTATCTCGCTGACCTTCTCGCTGATTGCCGTGCTGATCCCGCTGTTGTTTATGGGTGATGTGGTGGGCCGCTTGTTCCGCGAGTTCGCCATTACGCTGGCGGTGTCCATCCTGATCTCTGCCGTGGTGTCGTTGACGCTGACGCCCATGATGTGCGCGCGTTTGCTCAAGCACGTGCCGGAAGAAAAACAAGGGCGGTTCTATCACAGCGTCGGTGCGTTTTTTGATCGCGTGATTGCGCAGTACGGCAAGTGGCTGACCTGGGTGCTGGATCGTCAACGGCTCACGCTGGCTGTCGCCGTCGGCACCATTGTGCTGACCGGCCTGTTGTACGTGTTTGTGCCCAAGGGTTTCTTCCCGGTGCAGGATACCGGCGTGATCCAGGGGATTTCGGATGCCTCGCAATCGGTGTCGTTTGAGGCGATGTCTGCACGGCAACAGCAACTGGCGGATGTCATCCTCAAAGACAAGGATGTCGAGTCGCTCACTTCGTTCATTGGCGTGGATGGCACCAATGCCACGCTCAATAGCGGTCGCATGCTGATCAACCTGAAACCGCATGATGAACGTTCATCCTCGGCCAGCGAGATCATACGTCGCCTGCAGCCGGAAGTGGCGAAAGTGGAGGGGATCTCGCTCTTCATGCAGCCGGTACAAGATCTGACCATTGAAGACCGCGTGGCACGTACGCAATACCAGTTCACGCTGCAAACCGCTGACATCAATGAATTGAGCACCTGGGTGCCCAAACTGGTGGATAAACTCTCTGCCTTGCCGCAACTGGCCGACGTCGCCAGCGACATGCAGGACAAGGGTTTGCAGGCCTATGTGGATATCGACCGCGATGCCGCTGGCCGCCTGGGTATCACGCCGGCAGCCATCGACAACGCGTTGTACAGCGCCTATGGCCAGCGCATGGTCTCGACCATTTACACGCAGGCCAACCAGTATCGCGTGATCCTGGAAGCCTCGCCGGATCAGACCATTGGCCCGCAATCGCTGGGTGACTTGCATGTGGCGGGCACCAACGATGTGCAAGTGCCGTTGTCGGCCGTGGCGCGCGTGGTCGAGCAAAACACCCCGCTGGTGATCAACCACCTGGCGCAGTTCCCGTCCGCTACGGTGTCGTTTAACCTGGCGTCCGGCGCATCGCTGGGTGAAGCCGTACAGATGATCGACCAGGCCGAGAAAGAAATCGGTATGCCGATCTCTATCGCCACCAGCTATCAAGGTGCGGCGCTGGCGTTCCGTGCGGCGCTCTCTAACGAGCTGTGGCTGATTCTGGCCGCTATTGTCACCATGTACATCGTGCTGGGCGTGCTCTACGAGAGTTACATCCACCCGATCACCATTCTCTCGACACTGCCCTCAGCCGGGATTGGCGCGCTGCTGGCGCTGCTGCTGGCGCGCACGGACCTCTCGGTGATTGCCATCATCGGTATTGTGTTGTTGATTGGTATCGTCAAGAAAAACGCCATCATGATGATCGACTTTGCCTTGCAGGCAGAGCGTGACGAAGGCAAAGCCCCGCGTGAGGCTATTTTCCAGGCGTGTTTGCTGCGTTTCCGCCCGATCTTGATGACCACCATGGCCGCTTTGCTGGGCGCGCTGCCGCTGATGCTGGGTACCGGTGTTGGGGCCGAATTGCGCCACCCGCTGGGCGTGACCATGGTTGGCGGTTTGCTGGTCAGCCAGTTGCTCACGCTGTTTACCACGCCGGTGATTTACCTGTGGTTTGATCGGGTCAGTGGCCGGTTCCGTGACTGGAAAGCCCGTCGCAACGGCCAGACGCCGACGCCTTCGACGGACGTGCGCTGATGAGCTTTTCTGCCACCTTCATCACCCGGCCGGTTGCCACTACGCT
>JASLES010000189.1 GCA_030151005.1 Silvimonas sp. | reverse complement strand
CTCGGACGTGATGTCGCGGGAAAAAATCAACGTCACCGGCGTCAACACGCTGTCTAAAAACACGCTGGCACGCATGCGTTTTACTGTGGAAATCCGCGGCGTTGCCGATCTGCCGCGCATTTTTGTGCGGCTTTCAGACGTACCGGGGGTACTAAAGGTGGAACGTGTCTAAGCCACTCGCAACCCTGGCTTTGCTGTTAGCGACCGGGCTGCCGGCATTTGTCAGCGCAGCCGACACCGCATCAGCGCCAGCTACAGCTGCGCAGCAACTCGCGGCTTCCGGGCCACTGACGCCGGTTAAATTCAGAGACAACTGGAACAGTCTGGTCAGCCAGATCGCCGCTATGGGGACAGCAGACCAGGCACAAAAACTTGGCGAGACGTTGTTGCTGGGCGAGATGACACCGGAAGCCGGCGGCAAAGACAACTCCTGGCTGGCACGGTGCGGTGATGGCGATCGCGTCACACTGACGGCAGCCACGCCGGATTCGCCGCTCACTCACGTCACCATTGAAACGCCGATCAACGCCGCCCAACTGGGCCCAGGCCGCGTCGCCCCAGCCGTCATGTGGACCATCAGTTTCTTTCATCCAGAACGCAACAGCGAAGACATCAAGAAACTGGCCGTCCAGTTGATGCGCGGCATGGCCACGCAGCAGACCAGCGCAGTACAGGACGGTACCGATGAATACCGTCTGAGCGCCCTGCCTGATGGCGCCCTGCGGTTTGACGCCAACCGCGTGGTTGCAGCGAAGTAAAACGGTTGATCAGCCCAGCGTCGGGCTGATGACACCCGTCAGCAACAGCACTGTCTGCAGCACGCCAAACACCGCAATCGCGCCCGCCCCTGCCCAGGACAAACCGCGTTGCCAGCCACTACGCCGGCCATGCACGGGTGCCAGCCGGTTAACCCCCATCGCCCCCAGACTGATCAGCGAGACCGTGATGGCCACGCCTGCGGCCATGGCAAACGTAGAGAGCACGCCGGTCAGAAAAATCCCGTTGGCAAGACAAAAGATCAACACCAGAATTGCGCCGGTACACGGCCGCAACCCCACCGCCGCGCCAGCCAGCGCCATCTGCCGCCAGTTGCGTACAGCGCGGTCTTGCCCGGCCGCGCGATAGGTCATCTTGCCCACGGCCTTGCCGGCCGTTTTACGCCGCAAGGGCGCATGCATGGCTCCCGGTTTAGGTGCTTGCGCCTGATCCGGCTCGCAACCGCAGGTATCCAGCCCACGGGCCAACCGCCACAACATCAACACCCCCATGCCGCCCAGGATGGCGTAACTGACGGTCTCCAGCGTGGCGGCGTGATTAAGGATGCTCAGCGAGCTATTGCCCAGCAATGCCGCCAAACCGCCGACCAGCACAATGGCACACAAGGCCTGTACCGTTGCCGCCCAGGCACTCAGCGCCACACCATGCAAAATGCGGGCGCGCTGAGTCAGAAAATAACTGCCAATCACCACTTTGCCATGCCCTGGCCCGGCGGCATGCAGCACGCCATACACAAAGGACACCAGCACAATCAGCCACAGGGCTGCGGAACTGCCGTTCTGCCGACTTTGCTGCAACGCCCCGCGCAAAACGGCGTTGAGCTTGCTTTGCCACACCACCAACTGCCCAATCATCGCGCGAACTGGCGCAGGCAATGCGGAGAGCGCCGGTTGCGCAGTGGTGGCGGCTGGTGCAACCGCAACCGCGCTGGCCGTGGGTGCAGAAGCTGTTTGCACGACCGCCCGGCCAAAGTAGTCCACCGCCATGGCCGGTTGCGCCACGGCGATCGCCACCAGCGCCAGCCACAGGGCAATAAACCAGCGGGGTAAAGCAAGCGCCGACATCAGCAATTCACCTTCCAGACCAGCGGGTTGACCGAGCCATAAAAGATCGGGTGCGCATGGTCTTCAAACGAGTTGAGTTTGCAGCTACCGATGCCATCCCCCGTCAAGGTCACGGACGTGGCATTGGTGGGCTCGTAGTCCACAAAATAAGACTCATCATAAAAGCCCAGCGTCACCCGCCCCTGATGCGGATCGACCGGCCGCTCTAGCGGCAAGGTGAACTCGTACACCATCTTGTTGCCTTCCAGCTTTGCTACAAAGTCGGTGGGGGCTTTGACGTTGATCTGGGTTTTTTCGATAAACACGTGCTGAAAGTAACCGTAGTTCTGCAGATTATCGAACCCGCCTTTTTTGACTTTGGCGGCTTCGGCTTTTGTCAGTGGCTTGCCTGGTTTGTGGTCTTTGGCGACATCGCCCAACACGGCAGTGGTGAAGTCCTCATCAAACACCCAGCGCTCTTTGAGCGCTTCAATCTTGCCCTGTTTGAACTGGACGGCCACATCGTAAGTAACCCAGACGTGCGGATGGGCCTGCGCCAGCACGGGGAGCAACACAATGGCCAGCGGCCAGCAACGGAACAAGCGCAACATGAAGTGTTTGACCAACCAGAGAGCATCAACAAAGCCGCAAGCGGTGGGCATTTAACGGCCAGGCGCGCCAGACGATGACACACGTGGCGCGCCAGTATGGCGCCATGCAGCGGAACCCAATAAAAAAGCGGCCAGAAGGCCGCTTTTTTGGGAGTGTCGTTCGTTCGCCTTAGCGCGTACGACGCTCACCCACTTTCACGATCTTCAGGCTGTTGGTGCTGCCACCCAGGCCAACCACGTCGCCATAAGTGAACACCACCAGATCACCCTGCTGGACCACGCCACGCTGGATCAGTTCCAGTTCGGCACGGATCAACAACGCTTCCTGATTGGCGTTCTCGTAAGACATGATGAACGGGTAGACATCACGGAACAGCGCCAGACGGGCGTAGGTGTCGGCTTCAGGCGTCAGGGCGTAAACCGGTACGCCACTGATAAAGCGCGACAGCCACAGCGCAGAAGCGCCAGACTGAGTCAGCGCAGCAATCGCCTTGACCTTCAGATGACCGGCAGCGAACAGTGCAGCCATGGCCACAGACTGATCGATACGGGTGAAGTCGCCTTGCTTGAGCACTTCGTCGCTGATGCGGCTGTCTTGCGACTTTTCCGCTTCCAGACAGATCCGGGCCATGGCTTCCACGGTTTCAACCGGGAATTTGCCGCTGGCGGACTCGGCCGACAGCATAACGGCATCGGTACCATCGAGCACGGCGTTGGCCACGTCGGATACTTCCGCACGGGTCGGTACCGGGCTGGAAATCATCGACTCCATCATCTGCGTGGCGGTGATGGTCAGCTTGTTCTTGCGGCGTGCCGCCTTGATCATCTTCTTTTGCAGCGCCGGCACAGCAGCGTCGCCCACTTCAACCGCCAGATCCCCACGGGCAACCATGATGCCGTCAGACGCATCCAGAATTTCTTCCAGATTGGTGATGGCTTCAGTGCGCTCGATCTTGGCAATCAACAGTGCCTTGCTGCCAGCAGCGCGCAGCAGGGTACGGGCCATGTACATGTCGGCACCGCTCTTGGGGAAAGACACAGCCACATAATCTGCCTTGATGACAGCGGCGGTCTTGATGTCTTC
>JASLES010000179.1 GCA_030151005.1 Silvimonas sp. | reverse complement strand
TGTTCCACAATCAGGCGGCGTAATGTCTCCAACCGTTGCGCGCGGGCGGGCCAGTCCGGCATGGGCTGATTGCGCTGAGCATGCCGCAAAGCATTCAGGCGGGCAGCCAGTTCGCTGCGAGTCAGTTCGGGCAGGTCATGCATTGCATTCTGCATCGTGTCGGTTGGGCGTCGTGTAATCGGGCTGGGGATGATGAATGCATTGTAGGATCATACGGACAAAAACCGGCATGGGGTCTACGCCGCATTCGCCTGTTTGATATGTCCTACATGCGCACAGCTCACAGTGGCATGAAATAGCCGATGCGCCAGCAACTGGCGGACAATGTTAAGATGCGACACCGTTTTCTTCATTTTTTGCGCCAGAGACACCGTGAGCCAACCGCCCATCAGCTTTGAATTTTTTCCGCCCAAAACCGCAGAGGGCACTGAAAAGCTGCGCATTACGCGCCGGCAACTGGCGCAATTCAAGCCTGAATATTGCTCCGTGACCTTTGGCGCGGGCGGCACCACCCAGGACGGTACGCTCAATGCAGTGCTCGATATCCAGTCCGAAGGGCTGGCGGCTGCGCCACATCTGTCCTGCATTGGCTCCAGCCGCGCCAGCGTGGCGGATATCCTGCAGCGTTATCGTGATAACGGGATTCGCCATATCGTGGCGCTCCGCGGCGATATTCCGTCTGGCATGGTGGATGTGGGCGAGTTTCGTTATGCCAATGAACTGGTGGCATTCATTCGCGAACAGCACGGCGACTGGTTCCAGATTGAAGTGGCCGCCTACCCGGAATACCACCCGCAAGCCCAAAGCGCCGAGGCCGATCTGCGTGCCTTTGTAAACAAGGTCAACGCCGGTGCGGATTCCGCCATTACCCAGTATTTCTTCAACGCCGATGCGTATTTCCGGTTTGTAGATGAAGTGACCGCACGCGGGGTAAAGATCCCCGTAGTGCCGGGCATTATGCCAATCCAGAACTTTAGCCAGCTGGCGCGTTTTTCTGACATGTGCGGTGCTGAAATCCCGCGTTGGCTCAAGCTGCGCCTGCAATCGTTTGGCGATGACAGCGCGTCCATACGTGCACTGGGGCTGGATTTCATCACTGAGCTATGCGATCGCTTGCTGCAACAAGGTGTGCCGGGCCTACACTTTTACACGCTCAATGCAGCAGGCGCGGTATCGACCATCTGCCAGCGGCTGGGTCGCTAATACCCAGCAATCAACGTGGACAAAACAAAAGGGCCTCTCTGGGCCCTTTTGTTTTTTTACCGCAGACGCCAACTCACCACTGGCAATTAGCGCTGTACCGGCACAGCTTGTTGCGAGGTCGGCACGACGCGGCTGGTCTGACCATCGCTGATCACGTCGACGCGCTGACCGATGCCAAAGGCGACATCCGCAGCCTGGGTGACCACAAGGCGCTGACCGTTATCCAGGCGCACAGTGATTTCATACGCGTTCTGGGTGCTACCCTGTTTCTCGACCTGGTTACCCACTACGCCACCGGCAATGGCACCCAGTACACCGGCCACAATCGCGCCATTGCCACCACCAATCTGGCTGGCGGCCGCGCCCCCGATCACACCACCGGTAATCGTGCCAATAGCGTTGGTGTCATTCTGGATGCGCACATTGCGCACACTTTCTACCGTCCCGGCCTGGGCGGTGGAAGTGCGCATGGCCTGGCTGCGCGTGTAGGTATTGGCCGAATCGCTGGCGCAACCGGCAAGGCCCAGCGCGGCCGCAGTCATGGCGATGACCAGCGTGTTGCGAAATTTCATGATTTTCTCCCGAAATGCCGTTTGGATTTCAATCAACAATTATGAGAATTGCGAACGGAATCAACCCATTATAGGCACCCTGCCAGGCGGCTGGGAGCGCAACATTCACACTACATCTCGAGCGCGCGGCGGCGGAACCAGCCGGTTAAAGAACGTCGCTCCCGCGTGGCGGGAATGACTTCATGTTCAAAGCGATCCGACAAAAACAGCACCAGCGTGCCCCCGTGCGGGGTCACATCCTGCCAGGAACCGCTTTGCGCGCCATCCTGGTATATGCGCAACTGGCCACCGTCTTCTTCGTGCCAATCTTCATTCAGGTACAACACAAAGGTCACCACGCGAGTATCGCGATTGCGGTGCTGATCCAGATGGCGTTTGTAAAAGCCCCCCGACGGATAGACCGCGAAATGGGCCTCGAATTCCACCAGGCCCAGATACAGTTCACTGTTGAAGGTCTGGCGCAGATTTTCCAGCGCAGACAAGATCGGTACGGACAACGGCGCGTCGTTCTCCAGCCACAGCACCTCGTCCCCGCGGATAGACGTATCGCGCTGATAACCTTGTTCGCGGCCGATCCCGGCAGCATGAAAGGCGTCGCGACGCGCGTCCATGTCGGCGCGCAGTTGTCGTACTTCGTCCTGGCTGAGAAAACCTGGCCAGATCAGCTTGCCTTCATCGGCCAGTGTCTGCGCGGCGGCGCTGAACCCATTCAACAACATTTTCCCCTTTCACTTCAGTAACCCTGGTTTCTTCTACCCGTGCCCGTGTCGGGATCAGAAAATCCTGCGGGCGGCGGATGGCCCGGCGCAACAGACGCCCGACAATGGGTCGCGTGGCCCGCAACGTCAGCTTGCGCGAACGCAGCGCCACCCAGAGCGCCAGCCCGAAACTCACGATCAGGTTGATATACCCGATCAGCGCAATCCCCAGTGCCGAGATCACCACTACATGCCAGTCCAGCGCAAAATCAAACGTCACGGCGGCAAACGACAGATAAGCAGACGAGAAGGTGATATGGCGGATATCAATGGGCAAACCCAGCAGAACGCCGATGGTACCGATGGTGCCCAGCATCATGCCAAAGTAAAAATTGCCGGCCAGCGCCCCCAGATTATTGCCCAGATAATTACCCAGCCGCCGCGCCCGTTGTTCACCGGCCAGCCGGTTCAACCACGGTAGCGCCGCAATCCGTTGCGGAATCTGGTTATACAACGCCTTGTTGTCGTAATAGCCAGAAATCAGCCCGGCCAGGAACAGACAAACACCGGCAATCCCGGCATGGAACAACGCCAGGCTCTCGATCGGATTGAGGTCATGCAGCAAATGCTGCGCTTTGTCCACATCCACCACCGGGTGACCGGTGCTCCAGACCCAGCCCAGTGCAATCAGCAAGGCGGTTGGCAATACCACCAGCACATTGCCAAGAATGGCGATGAACTGTGTCCGGAAGACTTTGACGATCAACTCGCTCAATTGATCGATATCGTCCGGCTTGAGCCGGCCCGAGCGCGTCCCCTCATGCAGCGTGGCGGCGATACGCGCAGCCGTCATGGCAGGCTGCTTGGTCGCAATGGTGAAATGCAGGATATGCACCAGCATGAAGCCAAAAGCGTAGTTCAGCCCAAAAGCCAGTGCCTCCAGCAACAGGGGCAAATGCGCTTTGGCAAACAAGAGCTTGAGCAGTGCCATAAAGCCGACAATCACCCCGGCACCTGCGGCAGAGCGGAACATGCCCCGCCATTCCTTGCGGGTCTCGGCAATATAGTGGCCACCGGTATGGCTGGCATGTTCTGTCACCTGCAGCGCCAGCATTTCGGTGTTTTCCGCAAAGACATCGCGCAGCGAATGCTTGCGGTTTTCCGCCCGGACCAGCGTCAGGCTGACGCCTAGAATGGCCTCGCTTTTTTCCCGGGTACGCGTGACCGACACCAGTCGCAGCAACGCTTTCAGACGTTCAATATGCTGGGTGATACGCAGCAAATGGTAAGTAAGGCTGACCGAAACCCCATTGCGCATGGCGTATTTGCGCACGCGACTGATCACGTCTTCACATTGCTCCAGCAACACAAGGATATGGCGCTCGTCATCCTGCGGCACCGTTTTTTCGGTCATGGCCTGCAGGTTGTGTTCGATGAACGCATGGACTTCCAGGTTCTGGCGCACAAAGGGCGAAACACTGCGCCGGGTTTCCGGCTGGTTGCGGGTGATTTCCGGCTCAAGGCCAATCGCAGCAATGCGGGTCGACAAAACCTCAATGGCGTCCAGCAATTGCCCACGGACGCGGCCAATCTGCTCAACGTCGGTTTCTTCTTCAATGTGCAGCGCCTTGCCCAGACTGAACCAGATGTCCTGCGGCACGCTTTCCAGCCAGATGTAATCGTTGTGGTGGTAAAACACGCTGCCAAACAGATCACGCAACGAACCAGGATTAGGCGCTGGCGGCAACAGGCGATCACCAATGCGCCGTGATACGGCAGAGAAAAAACTCTCGTTGGATAAAATGCCGGTATCGGCAAAGAACTGCACTTGCTCACTGCGAGAGAGCACCACCAGCAGACAACGGCGCAGGGCGGCGCGGGCTTCGGGTGATTGTTCCAGTAAAAACGCCAGTGAACGAACACCGTTGATCGCGGCCTGAGCGTCATCCACCCGGCGCGGGCGCATGGTTTCTACCAGTTCGCGCAGCAGCGCGGGCGCGCGCTCTGGCGTTGCGCCGATCATGGCCTGCAAGGTGACCTGCATGCATTCTCCAGTTTGGGGGCCGGACCTGACATTGGCCCTGTCTTTTTTCAGTGGACCGCGTCGTTGCGCGGGCTGGCATTAAACGATGAGGTAATCAATCCGCTCAAGCCTGAATGTTCACAATCAGCGCATCAATCATGCTTTGGGTGCGCTGGATATAGCCACCGCCGAACATATTGGCGTGATTGACCATGTGATACAGGTTGTAGAGATCCCGCCGGCGCTCAAACCCCGGCTCCAGCGGCCAGGCCTGCTGGTAAGCGGCATAAAACGCGCTGCCAAAACCGCCAAACAGGCCTGTTAGCGCCAGATCGGTTTCCCGGTCTCCATAGTAGCAAGCCGGATCAAACAGAACCGGACTGCCATCGGGCAGCCAGGCGGCATTGCCACCCCACAAATCGCCATGCAACAACGAAGGGACCGTTTTGTGTTCGCCCAGCAGCGCTGGCAAACAATCCAGCAACAGGCGAGTCTCACGCAAGACGATGCCATTGCGGGCAGCCAGCGCAAACTGGTGGCCCAAACGACGTTCCCGAAAGAAGGCCTGCCAGTTATCCATCCAGCCGTTGGGCTGGGCGGTGCTACCAATGGTGTTGTCATGCGGCCAGCCATATTGCGGCGCGGTCAGCCGATGCAGTTGAGCCAGTTGCCGGCCCAGTTCAGCCTCATCGCCACGCCGGCGCAAATCCAGCCATTCCAGCACCAGAAAAGCATGTTCACCCGCCACCCCGCACAGGATCGGAGAAGGCACGTGAATACCGCGCGCCAACGCGGCCAGGCCAGCGCGTTCGGCCTCAAACATCGCTCGCCGCGCCGCCAGGTTAAGTTTGACAAACCAGTCGCCTTCACTGGTGCGCAAGCGCCAGGCTTCGTTGATATCACCGCCGGCCACGACTTCAGCACGCCGAAACTGCAGGGCCCGGCCAGTGGCTGCGGCCAGTTGCGCGGTGATGTCCGCCCACATGGCGTTCTCCTTGTCTTGCATTTCAGTCATTTTTTCTGCAGACCCCGCAGTTTGATCAAAAAATCGCATACAAATCATGCAATTCCAGAAAAAAGCAAGTGGGGATTTTCAACCTTACAAGCCCGGCTGCTGGCGTGTACTGTTCGTGTACCCCTCCAAGTGAATCTTGACATTACCAGCAAGCCGGGCTAACCGGTAAGAGCTGGTGTTCAGATTCCACTCGCGGCACGTTTCTCCTGGCCATACCCCGGTCTCCTGAATTGATCGCCGCACCTGTTAGCCCACGAGGCGAGCCACTGACCGCCCGCAGGTGCCCTATGGCACCTGGCGGTCCCGCCGCAACTTCGAAAGCACAACAACATGAGCCTTTTCCGTACCAAAAATATTGACGCGATGGTCGCCGTCAGCGAATCGGGCGCTTCGGGCCTGAAAAAAGCGCTGGGCTCCATGGATCTCGTCTTCATGGGCATTGGCGCCATCATCGGCACCGGCATTTTCGTCTTGACCGGCACTGGCGCACTGACCGCTGGCCCGGCCCTGACCTTGTCGTTTGTCATTGCGGCCATTGCCTGCGGTTTGTCCGCCCTGGCGTATGCCGAGTTCGCCTCCACCATCCCGGTTTCCGGTTCCATTTATGCGTATTCCTACGCCGCACTGGGCGAGATCGTGGCCTGGATTATCGGCTGGGATCTGATGCTGGAATACGGTCTGGCCACGTCCGCAGTGTCGGTTGGCTGGTCCGGGTATTTCCAGTCACTGCTGCATGGCTTTGGCGTTGATCTGCCCACGGTGCTCACCGCAGCGCCAGGCGCATTACCTGGCAAGACCACGCTCTTTAACCTGCCAGCCTTCGTCATCATGATGCTGATTACC
>JASLES010000158.1 GCA_030151005.1 Silvimonas sp. | reverse complement strand
GTTTATTTTTCTGTACAAACTGGGTGACAGCATGGCCACCGCGTTGGCCACACCGTTTTATCTGGACCTTGGTTTCAGCAAAAGCCAGATCGGCTTGATCGCTAAAAACGCTGGTTTGTGGCCGAGTGTCATCGGTGCTTTATTGGGTGGGATCTGGATGATCAAGCTAGGCATCAATCGGGCATTGTGGTTATTCGGCCTGGTTCAGTTGGCATCGATTCTGGGCTTCGCCTGGCTGGCCGGTAGAGGGGCTGATCCGCTGGCGCTGGCTGCTGTGATCAGCTTTGAAGCGCTGGGTGTCGGTCTGGGTACCGCGGCATTTACTGCGTTTATTGCTCGCACTACCCATCCGCGTTATACCGCTACCCAGTACGCCCTGTTTACGAGCCTGGCGGCGGTGCCGCGTACCGTTTTCAATTCCATGACCGGCGTGTTGGTCAGCCATTTGGGCTGGCAAATGTTCTTCTGGGTCTGCGCAGTGCTGGCAATCCCGGGAATGCTGCTGTTGTTCAAAGTTGCGCCGTGGAATGCACATGTGCCTCAGTCCACGCAGCCGGCAAAGCCAGCATGAAAAAAGCCACCCGACCGGGTGGCTTTTTGTTTGATGGGCAGACCTGTCAGCCTTGCCGGCGCCATTGCGCCAGACCGTAAGCGATACACAGCAAGCCGATCAAACCCTCGCCCATTGCCCACAATTGCCAGGCGTAGCCCTCACCCATCCAGGCGTTGGCCACGCGCAAAAAATATGCACATGCACCGTTGCTGGTGTCGGTACAGCTATGCCGGTTGAGCCAGTCCCACAGCGCCACGCCAGCAAAACCTGCCCCCACCGCAAAGGCGGGGACAGCTTTGGCGCGGGGTGTCAGTTCATCACTCATGGTGTGGTGTAGTCGTAATCGACCACTAAGGGCGCGTGATCAGAGAACTTGATGTCTTTGAAGATGCTGGCGGACTTGAGCTTGCCGGCCAGCGACGCGGAGACGATGTGGTAATCAATGCGCCAACCGACATCCTTGGCATAAGCCTGGCCCCGGTTAGACCACCAGGTATAACCCGGCGCTTCCGGATAAAGCGTACGCCAGGCATCGACCCAACCTTGCTCTTCAAACAGTTTGCCAATCCATGCGCGCTCTTCTGGCAGAAAACCCGAATTCTTCAGGTTGCCCTTCCAGTTTTTCAGATCCAGTTCGCGGTGAGCAATGTTCCAGTCCCCGACCAGCACAACGTCGCGGCCGTTTTTGGCCAGGGCAGCCAGGTGATGCCAGAAGCGTTCCATAAAGGCGAACTTGATGGTCTGGCGCTCTTCGCCGCTGGAACCCGAAGGCAGGTAGACCGAGACTACGGACAGATTGCCAAAATCGGCCTGGATGTAGCGACCTTCGGCGTCGATATCTTCAATACCCAGGCCAATAACCACGTTATCCGGCTTGTTGCGGCAGTACAGTCCAACGCCGCTGTAACCTTTTTTCTCGGCGCAATGAAAATAGCCATGCATGCCGTCGGGTGCGCGCATGGTTTCGGTCAGGTCTGCGTCTTGCGCTTTGAGTTCCTGCAGGCCGATAACATCCGCGTTCTGATGGGGCAGCCACTCGAAGAAGCCTTTATTGGCTGCGGAGCGAATACCATTGAGGTTGGCAGAGATGATGCGCAAGATCGGGTCCTCGTCGGGTTCAGGGTGTTACAGGGTCGCCTCACCCGGCACAGGGCGGGCATAATATGCTGTTTTTTGTCACCGGGGTTACGAAATGCGGCAGTACAACGGCATAAAAAGCCCCGTGCCCCGCCGTACCGCCAGAAATAATCGAAAGTTCTCTTTTACCAGGCCCAGAGCGCTTTCTATCGTTATAAGGAGGCAGTTTTAATATGTCCGATTTCCGCCGGGAATTCATCGAATTTGCTGTGGCACAGAATGTGCTGGGTTTTGGCGAGTTTATCACCAAAGCCGGGCGTGCCTCGCCGTACTTTTTTAATGCCGGGTTGTTCAATAACGGCGCTTCGCTGGGCAAGCTGGCCAGTTTTTATGCCAAAGCTGCCGTGGCTGCCGGGATCGAATTCGACGTCCTGTTCGGGCCCGCTTACAAGGGCATTGTGCTGGCTGCGGCAACATCCGTCGCGCTGGCCCAGGCCGGTCGTGATACACCGTTTGCTTACAACCGCAAGGAAGCCAAAGACCATGGCGAAGGCGGCGTATTGGTAGGTGCACCGCTCAAAGGGCGTGTGTTGATTATTGATGATGTGATTTCCGCTGGCACGTCTGTGCGTGAATCTGTCGCCATGATTCGCGCACACGGTGCAGAGCCTGCCGGCGTGCTGATTGCGCTGGATCGCATGGAGCGCGGCACCGGGGCGCTGTCTGCAGTACAGGAAGTCGAGCAGCAATATGGCATTCCGGTTGCACCGATTGCTACGCTTGATGATTTGATGGGTTATCTGGAAAACACACCGGGTATGACCGAGAACCTGAAAAAGGCCGCGGCATACCGGGTACAGTACGGGATTAGTCAGGCCTGACACAGCGCAGACTGGCAAACCCGGATATTTGAGGAAAACAATGAAGTATTCCGGTTTGCCGGTCGCACTGGCGTTCTTGCTGGTGGCCGTATCGGCGCAGGCCCAGCTTTATCGCTGGGTAGATGACAACGGTCAGGTGCAATACAGCGACAAACCGCCTGTCACCGGCCCCAAAAAAGGGGTATCGGAACTGGATTCGCAGGGCATCGTGCGCAAAACACCGGCCGTGCCGCTGAGCCCTGAAGAAAAGGCAAAGCAGGAAGCGGATCGCACCCAGGCGCTGGATCGTGAGCGCCGCGACCGGGCGCTGCTGCAGTCCTTCTCTAACACCCACGAAATTGATGTGCTGCGTGATCGCCAGATTGAATCGGTGCAGGGCGTGATTCAGACCAACTCATTGCGCCGTCAGTCTTCCGAAGCAAAGCTTGATCGGCTGAACAAGCAGTTGGAGTCATACAAAAAGCACGGCAAGGAACCCCCGGCAGACCTGACCGGCGAAGTCGCTGCTGCGCAAAAAGAAATCGCCGATATCAACGCCGACACCCAAGCCAAACAGGTCGCCATCCAGTCTATTCGCCAGCGAGCGGAAGACGATAAAAAACGTCTGACTGAGTTACTCGCAAAGTAAAGTCAGTGTGCTAAAGCGTTGTATTTGCTGTGCCAGGGTGTTTACCCAGCTTGACTTTGATCACCCAGACGTTAAATTCCGGGGTGCTTGCGCGCCCGACCTTGCTGGCCGGCGGCGACGCCGGATGGCGTTGGCTGGTTCAGCGATTTCGACCGCGCGCGTCAACATTTAATTTCTGATTTGGCAACACGACGGAGTCAACATGGCCAATGCAGCAAACGGGCCCAAAATTGTTTTGGGGATTGATATCGGCGGTACCGGCATCAAGGGTGCACCGGTCAATGTTGAAACGGGTGAGCTGACCGCAGAACGTGCGCGTTACGATACGCCGCAACCTTCCACCCCGGAAAACGTGGCTGCTGTTGTGCGCCAGATGGTGGAACATTTCAACTGGAAGGGCCCGATCGGCTGTACCTTTCCGGCGATTGTGCGTAATGGCGTCACCTTGTCTGCGGCCAACGTCGACAAGTCCTGGCTCAATGCCCCGGCAGAGCAAATCCTGACTGATGGCGTGGGCCAGCCGCTCAAGCTGTTGAATGACGCTGACGCTGCAGGTCTGGCAGAGCAAACCTTTGGCGCCGCCAAGGGCCAGATGGGCAAAGTGCTGGTGGTCACGCTGGGTACCGGCATTGGCACGGCATTGATCGTGGATGGCAAGCTGATTTCCAACACGGAATTCGGCCATCTGATTTACCCGAAAGACACCATCGCCGAAAAGTATTGCTCCGGCAAGGTCAAGGATGACCTGGATCTGAAGTGGAAAGACTTCAACCCGCGCCTGAACGGTTATCTGCAACATCTGGATCTGCTGCTCTCGCCGGACCTCGTCATCATTGGCGGCGGCATCAGCAAGAAGCACGAGAAGTTCATCCCGGAAATGACCGGCATCCGCTTTGAAGTGGTGGCCGCAACCCTGCAAAACGACGCGGGTATTGTGGGCGCTGCGCTGGAAGCCGCGTACACCTACGGCGTGCTGTAACCGGGTTTGTGCCGATATCTCAGTCGGTTCCAGAAAAAACCTGCGCTATTCATAGCGCAGGTTTTTGTTTTTACGGGCACAGAGATTTGAATCGGGGTTGCCGGAACAAGGCTCGCATCTCGCACAAGTGACTGTTTTGCCGTAGAATATTGCCCCTTGGCGGGTACCCCCACAATGCCGTCGGTGTGCAGGATGCCGGCCGCAGCGGGGTGCCCCTTGGCGGGTACCCCCACAAAGTGACTGAATGTTCAGAGGTCAGTCGCGGTGGGTGCCCCTTGTGCAATAGACGGACCAGCAGCAGAGAACCCCCCATGCTTTACCCAACTCGTTATGACGTAATCGTTGTCGGCGGCGGCCATGCCGGAACTGAGGCCGCCCTGGCGGCTGCGCGCATGGGGCGCAAGACCTTGCTGCTGAGCCACAATATTGAAACGCTGGGCCAGATGAGCTGCAATCCGTCGATTGGCGGTATTGGCAAGGGCCATCTGGTTCGTGAAGTCGACGCGCTGGGCGGCGCGATGGCGCTGGCGACCGATATGGGTGGTATCCAGTTTCGGACGCTCAACTCATCCAAAGGCCCGGCAGTGCGCGCAACGCGTGCCCAGGCGGATCGCATCCGCTACAAGGCGGCGATCCGCGACATGCTGGAAAACCAGCCCAATCTGGACCTTTTCCAGCAAGCGGTGGACGACCTCACGCTCGATGGCGACCGCGTCACCGGTGTGATCACGCAGATTGGCATCCGCTTTGAAGCCAGCGCGGTGGTGCTGACTGCGGGTACGTTCCTGAATGGCAAGATCCACGTTGGCCTGGAAAACCACACTGGCGGGCGTGCGGGCGACCCGGCGTCGGTGACGCTCTCGCACAAGCTGCGTGAACTCAACTTGCCGGTCGGCCGCCTGAAAACCGGCACACCGCCGCGCATTGATGGCCGCACCATTGATTTTTCCGTGCTGGAAGAACAACCGGGCGATACACCAGAACCGGTGTTCTCTGTGCGCGGCAACGTGGGCATGCACCCCAAACAACTGCCCTGCTGGATTGCGCACACCAATCTGCGTACACACGAGATCATCCGCTCCGGTTTTGATCGCAGCCCCATGTTCACCGGCAAGATTGAAGGCGTGGGCCCGCGTTATTGCCCGTCGATTGAAGACAAGATCAACCGTTTTGCGGATAAGGACAGCCACCAGATCTTTCTGGAGCCAGAAGGCCTGGATACCAACGAGTACTACCCGAACGGGATCTCCACCAGCTTGCCGTTTGATATCCAGATCGCCGCCGTGCAATCGATCAAGGGGCTGGAAAACGCGCGCATCCTGCGTCCGGGTTATGCCATTGAATACGATTACTTTGACCCGCGCGGGTTGAAGTCCAGCTTTGAAAGCAAAGCGATCACCGGTCTGTTTTTTGCCGGCCAGATCAACGGCACCACGGGTTATGAAGAAGCCGCAGCACAAGGTTTGTTTGCCGGCCTGAACGCCGCCTTGTTCGTGCGTGACGAAGCGCCCTGGTTGCCTGGCCGGGATACCGCTTACCTCGGGGTCCTGGTCGATGACCTGGTCACTCGTGGCGTGACCGAGCCCTACCGTATGTTCACCAGCCGCGCTGAATACCGTTTGCAACTGCGTGAAGACAACGCCGATCTGCGTCTGACTGAGGCTGGCCGCAAGATGGGTTTGGTGGGCGATGAGCAATGGGCGTTGTTTAGCCGCAAGCGCGACGCCATCGATGCCGAGATGGCTCGTCTGAACAGCACCTGGGTGAACCCGCGCGTGCTGGATGCGCATGATGCCGAGCGCGTGCTGGGCAAGGCGATCGAACGTGAATACACACTGGCTGAGTTGCTGCGCCGCCCGCAAGTGACCTATGCCGATCTGCTGAGTATGGCCGCCGCACAGCCCAAAGAAGGCGAAGCGGCGGTGACGGACCCGCTGGTGGCGGAGCAGGTTGAAATCCAGGTTAAATATCAGGGTTATATCGAACGGCAGCAATCGGAAGTCGCCAAGCGCGATACACTGGAGGACTTCCGCTTGCCCGATAGCCTGGATTACCGCGACGTGATCGGCTTGTCGATCGAGGTGCAGCAAAAGCTCAACAAGCACCGGCCCGAGACCGTGGGCCAGGCAGGACGCATTTCCGGCGTTACCCCGGCGGCGATTGCCCTTCTGCTGGTGCACCTCAAGAAAAAACAGTGGCTTGGAGATGAAACAGGCAAGGTTGCCTGATCATTGGCCGGGCCCGGGCGCGACCGAACGCCTCATCAAACACACACACATATATATAAAGAAAGAATTCCGCTCATGAACGACGTGCTCAATGCCGGTCTGGCCACGCTGGGTATCCCGCTGGACGAGGCGCAGAAACAAAAACTGCTGGACTATGTAGGCCTCCTGGGTAAATGGAACAAGACCTACAGCCTGACTGCCATTCGTGAACCGGAGCGCATGGTGCCGCACCATCTGCTCGATTCGCTGGCACCGCTGCCGGCATTTCCGGCTGGTACCCATGCCCGCATTCTGGACGTTGGTTCTGGCTTCGGTACGCCAGGTATCCCGCTGGCGATCGCCCGTCCGGACTGGCAACTGACGCTGCTCGACTCCAACCACAAGAAAACCACTTTCCTGCGCCAGGCGCTGCTGGAATTGCAACTGCCCAACGTCACCGTGGTGAGCGATCGCGTAGAGGCTTACCACCCGGAAGCGCCGTTTGACGTCATTACCTCGCGCGCTTTTGCCGAACTCTCCGAATTTGTGAAGCTCACTCGCCACCTGCTGGTGAAGGGCGGCAACTGGGCCGCGCTCAAAGGCGTGTATCCTTATGAAGAAATTGCGCTGCTGCCCAAAGACGTGGTGGCAACTGAAGTGAAACAACTGCAAGTGCCTGGCCTTGAAGCCGAGCGCTGCCTGGTCTTGATCAAAGAGGTATAAGTTTGATGACGCGTGTGCTAGCGATTGCAAACCAGAAAGGCGGTGTGGGCAAGACCACGACGGCGGTCAATCTGGCTGCCAGCTTGGTGCATCTGGGCAAACGCGTCCTGCTGGTTGATCTTGACCCTCAGGCCAATGCCACTATGGGTTCTGGTGTCGACAAAGGTAAGGTTGACGCTACCGTGTACAGCCTGCTGATTGGCCAGGCGCCGATCGGTGAGGTGCTGGTCAGGTCAGAAAACGGCGGATTTGATTTATTGCCGGCCAATCGTGACCTGGCTGGCGCAGAAGTCGAACTGGTCGAAGCCGATGCACGTGAATCCCGCCTGAAAAAGGCGCTGGGTGAAATCGCCGGCAACTATGATTTTGTGATTCTGGATTGCCCGCCTGCGCTTAACCTGTTGACGCTCAATGGTCTGGTGGCAGCTGATGCGGTGATGATTCCCATGCAGTGCGAGTACTACGCGCTCGAAGGTTTGTCCGACCTTGTGAACACCCTGCGCCGGGTCAAACAGAATCTTAACCGCCGGATCGAGATTGAAGGCCTCTTGCGGACCATGTTCGACCCCCGCTCGACACTGGCGCAGCAAGTGTCCGACCAACTGGTCAAGCATTTCACCTCCAAGCTCTATCACACGGTGATCCCGCGTAATGTGCGTCTCGCCGAAGCACCTAGCTATGGCCGCCCCATCCTGTCTTACGACAAGACCTCCAAAGGCGCACAAGCGTATTTGCAACTCGCCGAAGAACTATTGGCGCGGCATAATCCGGTCGATGCTGCGCAGCCGGTCTGACCGCTGCGCCACCCAATGCTCGCCGGAATGAATCGAACATGAACAAAAAATTCAAAGGTCTGGGTCGTGGTCTGGATGCCCTGATGGGTGATGCCGTGGCGAGCGAATCGCTACAGCAACTGCCCATTACCAGCCTGCAGCCAGGCAAGTATCAGCCGCGTACCCAGATGGACGAAGACGCCCTGCAAGAACTGGCGGAATCCATTCGTGCCCAAGGGCTGATGCAACCGGTACTGGTGCGACCGATCGCCGGCAGCCTGGAAGACCGCTACGAGATCATTGCCGGTGAACGCCGCTGGCGTGCCTGCCAGCTGGCCGGACTGACCGAGATCGCCGCGCTGGTGCGTGAAGTGCCAGATGAAGCCGTCGCGGCCATGGCGCTGATCGAGAATATCCAGCGGGAAGACCTCAACGCGCTGGAAGAAGCGCAAGGCTTGTCGCGCCTGATTGAAGAATTCGGCATGACACATGAGGCCGTTGCCCATGCAGTCGGCAAATCCCGCGCCACCGTCACCAACCTGCTACGTCTTTTGAACCTGGCCGAACCCGTGCGCGAACTGCTCGCGGCCGGTCAGTTTGATATGGGCCATGCCCGTGCATTGCTGGCGTTGCCAGCGCTCAAACAGATCGACACCGCACGTACGGTCGCGCTCAAAGGATTGTCTGTACGGGAAACCGAGGCACTGGTCCAACGCCTGCTGCAGGATGCGCCGGCCAAGACGGAGAAAAAAGCTGACCCGGATATCAAACGGCTGGAAGAGGAAGTATCGTCCCGCCTCGGCTCGACGGTGGGTATCCGCCACGGCAAGCGCGGCAACGGCAAACTGACGATTCAGTACACCAGTCTGGATGATCTGGATCGCTTGCTGGCGCTCTTGAAATAATCACAAAGTCAATCATCGGCGTTCATGGACGCGCCAGTTTCTGCTGCTTGCACCAAAATCGTGCAAATAGTGTCACCTATATGCTGCAGAAGCGAAAAACCCCGTAACATCAATGTGTAAAATTGACGCGCAGCGAGCGTCATCCGTATAATCGCCGGATATTTGCCTGGCGTAACAAAATGGTTAACAAAGCACAGATCCAGGGCATCATCCGACTCAAAGTCTGGATTACCCTGGGGGTACTGGTGCCTGTTTCCATTTTATGGGGATGGCAAGCAGGATTTGCAAGTGTCATAGGTGGCACTGTGGCGATTCTGGGGTCCCTGATTTATGCCAGAGCGGCTTTCCAGTTGCCATACGGCCCGCCAGAAGTGCTGATGAAACTGCACTATCTGGGCGAAGCCTTAAAAATGGCGTTTACACTGGTCGCGTTCGCGGCAATATTCGTCTTTCACCGCAAGGTGGTCTGGCCGGCACTGTTTTTTGGTTACGCGGCAGCGGCGTCCGCCTTCTGGTTCGGGCTTTTGATCAAATTTAAAGACAAGAAATAATCATGGCTGAAAACACCTCAACCGAATATATCCTTCACCATCTGACGCACAACCGTCTGCATACCGAAGGCACGATGGCCAATTTCCACCTCGATACCTTCTGGATCGCGCTGGTTCTTGGCTTTATTTTCGTTGGTATCTTCGGCCTCGTTGCCCGCAAGGCCACCGACGGCGTGCCTGGCAAGCTGCAGAACTTTGTCGAACTCATCGTCGAGATGGTCGATACCCATATCAAGGATACTTTCCACGGCAAGAGCAAAGTGATCGGCCCGCTGGCGCTGACCATTTTCTGCTGGGTGTTCCTGATGAACGCCATGGACTTCTTCCCGGTTGACCTGTTCCCCTGGATCGGCGGTCTCTTTGGCATCAACCACCTGCGCGTGGTGCCGACCGCTGACGTGAACCAGACCTTCGCCATGTCGATCTCGGTGCTGCTTTACATCATCGGTTTCTCCATCAAGGCCAAGGGTCTGGGTGGCTGGATCAAGGAACTCTTTACCGCCCCGTTCCATGCTGAAGGCACGGTTGGCAAAGTTTGTCTGTTGATCCCCAACTTTCTGTTCCAGCTGATCGAATTGATCGCCAAGCCGATTTCTCTGGCACTGCGGTTGTTCGGCAACATGTACGCCGGTGAACTCTTGTTCATTCTGATCGCGCTGTTGCCGTGGTGGATCAACTGGGTGCTGGGCACACCGTGGGCCATCTTCCACGTGCTGGTTGTGACCCTGCAAGCCTACGTATTCATGGTTCTCACCATCGTTTATCTGTCGATGGCGGTGGAAGACCACTAAGCTGATGGCGGCAGTTGCCGCTACAGCAAAACCTAATCGCACGGGGTCGCAAACGCGGTCCTGTTCGAGTTACCCCCTTATCTTTTTGCAACTTCCTTTTCAGGAGATATTACAAAATGGCTGCACCCGAAGTTATCGCTAGCGTACAAAGCGCAACTGCAATCGCTGCCGCACTGATGATCGGTCTGGCTGCTCTGGGCACCGCTATCGGTTTTGCTATCCTGGGTGGCAAATTCCTGGAGTCCTCCGCTCGTCAACCGGAAATGATCCCGGTTCTGCAAACCAAGCTGTTCATTATTGCTGGTCTGCTGGACGCCATTTCCATGATCGGCGTTGGTGTTGCCCTGTTGTACACCTTCTCGAACCCGTTCCTCTCCGCGCTCGCAGGCTAATTAGCACGTCAACCGCGAACAACTGGAGGGCTACAACGTGGAATTCAATACTTCCCTCATTGGCCAGGTAATTACATTTGCCTTGCTGGTGTGGTTCACGATGAAAATCGTGTGGCCTCCGCTGACCGGGATGATGGAAAAGCGCGCACAGCGTATCGCTGAAGGTTTGTCGGCTGCAGATCGTGCCAAGCAAGATCTTGCCAATGCCGAAAAAGCCTCTGCCGAGAAGCTGCGTGAAGCCAAGCAACATGCTTCCGAGCTGATTGCCCAGGCCGAAAAGCGCGCCAATCAGATCATCGACGAGGCGAAAGACAAGGCCAAGGTCGAAAGCGAACGCCTGCTGGCGGGCGCTCAGGCCGAAATTACGCAGCAAGTCGAGCAGGCCAAGGGCGTGCTGCGTCAACAAGTGGCAACGCTTGCCCTTGAAGGCGCAACCAAAATCCTGAAGCAAGAAGTCGACGCCGGCAAACACGCCGTGCTGTTGGAATCGATCAAAGCGGAACTGTAATCAGTCATGGCAGAACTCATCACCGTCGCAAGGCCGTACGCCGAGGCTGTGTTCCGTCTTGGCAAGGAAAGCGGCAAGCTGGACCAATGGTCCGAAGTGCTGGCAAAGCTGGGTCTCATCGCTGACGATGCGACGGCCCGGCAGGTCGCGTCCAATCCAAGATATTCCGCTGCTCAAGTTCAGCAACTCTTGGTCGAGCTTTTGGGTGCAGGCGTGACCGATGAAGTGAAAAACTTTGTCGCGCTGATTCTCGAGAACGACCGCTTTACTGCACTGCCTGTCATCCGTGACCTGTACGAATCGTACAAGGCCGCAGAAGCAGGTGAAGTCGAAGCGCAAATCGAATCGGCATTCCCGCTTGACGCAGCTCAGGTCGACGCACTCAAGACGTCGCTTGCCCAGCACTTTAACCGCAAGGTGGCCGCTACGACGTCTACCAATGCCGATCTGATCGGTGGCGTGAAGGTGACGGTAGGTGATGTTGTGATCGACGCATCCATAGCCGGCAAGCTCTCTGAACTGGCGACGAGCCTGAAGAGTTAGGAGATTTTTTAATGCAACTCAATCCGTCTGAAATCAGTGAACTGATCAAGGCCCGGATCCAGAACCTGTCGACTGGTGCGCAAACCGCCACCGTTGGTACGGTTGTGTCGGTTACCGACGGTATCGTCCGCGTTCACGGCTTGTCCGATGTGATGCAAGGCGAAATGCTGGAATTCCCGGGTAATACCTTTGGTCTGGCGCTGAACCTGGAGCGTGATTCCGTCGGTGCCGTGGTGATGGGTGAATACACCCACATCTCCGAAGGCGACGAAGTCAAATGTACCGGTCGTATTCTGGAAGTACCGGTTGGTCCGGAACTGGTTGGCCGCGTGGTCAACTCGCTGGGTCAGCCTATCGATGGCAAGGGCCCGATCAACGCCAAGCTGTCCAGCCCGATCGAAAAGATCGCGCCGGGCGTGATTGCGCGTCAATCGGTTGACCAGCCGCTGCAAACCGGCCTGAAAGCCATCGACACCATGGTGCCGATCGGTCGTGGCCAGCGTGAGCTGATCATTGGTGACCGTCAGACCGGCAAGACTGCCGTTGCGCTGGACGCGATCATCAACCAGAAGGGTACCGGCGTTACTTGTATCTATGTTGCGATCGGCCAGAAAGCCTCGTCGATTGCCAACGTGGTACGCAAGCTGGAAGAACACGGCGCGCTGGCTCACACCATCGTGGTAGCCGCTGCTGCGTCTGAATCCGCTGCCCTGCAATACATTGCTGCTTACTCCGGTTGCGCAATGGGTGAGTACTTCCGCGATCGCGGCGAAGACGCCCTGATCGTATACGATGACTTGTCCAAGCAAGCCGTTGCTTACCGTCAAATCTCCCTGTTGCTGCGCCGCCCGCCGGGCCGCGAAGCTTATCCGGGCGATGTGTTCTATCTGCACTCCCGTCTGCTGGAACGTGCCGCACGTATCAACGCCGAAGAAGTTGAAAAACTGACCGGTGGCGAAGTGAAGGGCAAGACTGGCTCGCTGACCGCTCTGCCGATCATCGAAACCCAGGCTGGTGACGTGTCTGCATTCGTTCCGACCAACGTGATCTCGATCACCGACGGCCAGATCTTCCTGGAAACCGACTTGTTCAACGCCGGTATCCGTCCTGCGATGAACGCCGGTATCTCGGTGTCCCGCGTTGGCGGTGCAGCGCAGACCAAGGTCATCAAGAAGCTCGGCGGCGGTGTGCGTCTGGCACTGGCCCAGTACCGTGAACTGGCTGCGTTTGCGCAGTTTGCTTCCGATCTGGACGAAGCCACCCGCAAGCAGCTCGAACGCGGCAAGATGGTGACGGAACTGATGAAGCAGGCTCAATACAGCCCGCTGAAGGTTGCTGAACTGGCCGTGACCCTGGCTTTGATCGCCAAGGGTAGCTACGACGATGTTCCGGTTGATCGCGCTCTGGCATTCGAATCTGCCTTCCTGGCAGACCTGAAAGCCAACCACGCTGATCTCCTGGGCCGCGTTGAAGCCAAGGGCGCGTTGTCCGACGAAGACGAAGCAACCCTGCTCAAGGCAGTGGCTTCGTTCAAAGCCAGCAGCGCGTACTGATTCAGTACTGAAAAAGGAACTGGATCATGGCAGGCGGTAAAGAAATCCGTACGAAGATCAAAAGCGTAAAAAACACGCAGAAGATCACCCGCGCTATGGAAATGGTCGCGACATCCAAAATGCGCAAGGCGCAAGAACGCATGCGTTCGGCCCGTCCTTATGGCGACAAGATCCGCAGCGTTGCGGCCAATCTTTCGCAAGCATTTGTGGATTACCCGCATCCGTACCTCCAGAAGCGCGAAAGCGTTAAACGGGTTGGCCTGATCGTGGTTACGTCGGACAAGGGCCTGTGCGGTGGTTTGAATACCAACGTGCTGCGCTTGTCCGTCAACAAGATGAAAGAGTTTCACCAGAACGGCGCCGAAGCCTCTGTTACCGCAATTGGTAACAAGGGCATGGCTTTCATGAGCCGCAACGGCGCCAAGGTGATTTCTTCTGCAGTAGCCCTGGGCGATACGCCCCACCTGGAAGCCTTGATCGGTCCGATCAAGGTGATGGTGGATGCATTCGTCGCTGGCGAAGTAGATGAAGTCCATCTGGTGTACACCAAGTTCGTCAACACCATGAAGCAAGAGCCGACGGTAGAACAGTTGTTGCCGTTGTCGGGCGAGGCCTTTGGCCAGCCTGAACACAAGTACAACTGGGAATACCTGTACGAGCCGGATGCAAAGACCGTCATTGACGAGTTGATGAACCGCTACGTTGAAGCGCTGATTTATCAGGCTGTAGCCGAGAACATCGCATCCGAAATGGCTGCGCGCATGGTGGCCATGAAGGCTGCAACAGATAACGCCGACAAGGTGATCGGCAACCTGCAACTGCTGTACAACAAGACCCGTCAGGCCGCGATTACGAAGGAACTCTCCGAAATCGTCTCCGGCGCGGCAGCAGTTTGATGCAGGCGGCTAACCCGATTGATGCAAGATATTAGGAACCTACGATGAGCCAAGGCAAAATTGTGCAAATCATTGGTCCGGTTGTTGACGTGGAATTCCCGCGTGACAATCTGCCCAAGGTGTATGACGCGCTCAAACTGGCCGACCCCGAACTGACGCTGGAAGTTCAGCAGCAGCTGGGTGACGGCGTTGTGCGCGCGATCGCCATGGGTACGACCGATGGTCTGAAGCGCGGTCTTCTGGTGTCCAACACTCACGCTCCGATCTCGGTGCCGGTGGGCAAGGCGACGCTGGGCCGTATTATGGACGTGCTGGGCAACCCGATTGACGAAGCTGGTCCGGTTGAAACCGACGCCCGCCGCGCCATTCACCAGGCCGCTCCGAAGTTTGACGAACTGAACCAGTCTATCGACCTGCTGGAAACCGGTATCAAGGTGATTGACCTTGTTTGCCCGTTCGCCAAGGGTGGTAAGGTTGGTCTGTTCGGCGGCGCCGGTGTGGGCAAGACCGTCAACATGATGGAACTGATCAACAACATCGCCAAGGCACACAGCGGCTTGTCCGTGTTTGCCGGTGTGGGCGAGCGTACCCGTGAAGGGAACGACTTCTACCACGAAATGAAGGACTCCAACGTCCTTGATAAAGTGGCGATGGTTTACGGTCAGATGAATGAGCCTCCGGGCAACCGTCTGCGCGTTGCGCTGACTGGTCTGACGATCGCTGAACAGTTCCGTGACGAAGGCCGTGACATTCTGTTCTTCGTGGACAACATCTATCGCTACACCCTGGCCGGTACCGAAGTATCCGCGCTGCTGGGTCGTATGCCTTCTGCTGTGGGTTATCAACCGACCCTGGCCGAAGAAATGGGTGCTCTGCAAGAACGTATTACATCGACCAAGGCTGGCTCGATCACTTCCATCCAGGCCGTTTACGTCCCTGCCGATGACTTGACCGATCCGTCGCCTGCGACCACGTTTGCTCACTTGGACGCTACCGTTGTTCTGTCGCGTGACATCGCCTCCCTGGGTATCTACCCGGCGGTTGATCCGCTCGACTCCACATCGCGTCAGCTTGACCCGCAAGTGGTGGGTGACGAGCACTACACCGTGGCGCGTGGCGTTCAGCAGACTCTGCAAAAGTACAAAGAACTGCAAGACATCATTGCAATTCTGGGTATGGATGAATTGTCTCCGGACGACAAGCTGGCCGTGGCTCGTGCCCGTAAAATCCAGCGTTTCCTGTCGCAGCCGTTCCACGTTGCTGAAGTGTTTACCGGCTCGCCGGGCAAGTACGTGCCGCTGAAGGAAACCCTGAAGGGCTTCAAGGGCATTCTGAACGGTGATTACGACCACCTCCCCGAGCAAGCCTTCTATATGGTTGGCGGCATCGAGGAAGCGATCGAAAAAGCCAAGACCCTGCAATAAGGATCCAGGCAGATGGCGATGACTATTCATGTTGACGTGGTAAGTGCTGAATCGCTGATTTTCTCTGGTGTTGCTGAGTTCTTCACAGCACCGGCAGAAGGAGGCGAGGTTGGCATTTACCCGCGCCATGCGCCTCTCCTGACTCGTATTCGTCCGGGCGCGGTGCGCATCAAGCTGGCTAACACTCACGAACCGGATGTGATCCTGTACGTGTCTGGTGGCCTGCTTGAGGTGCAACCGCATTCGATTACCGTGTTGGCAGATACTGCCATTCGCGGCACGGATATCGACGAAGCCAAGGCGCGTGAAGCCAAGGCCAAGGCCGAAGAAGCACTGAAGAACCGCAAGACCCAGATGGACTTCGCTATGGCGCAGGCTGAACTGGTGGAAGCGGTGGCCAAACTGGCCGTAATCGAGAAACTCAAGAAACGCGGTCACTAAGCCGTTTTTCTTGCGTGCCCCAAAAAAAGCAGCCCTTGTGGCTGCTTTTTTATTGCCCGAGACACCAGAAACGTAAATGACCTGTACGTACTTGCAGGGTTTTGCGGTGCGCCACCGGCTGGCAACGGCTAAAATAGCCGGAAATTCCAGAACCGGATGCTCTCATGTCTTCTCTTGATGTCGTCATTCTTGCCGCCGGTATGGGCAAGCGCATGTATTCGTCCCTGCCCAAAGTATTGCACCCCATTGCCGGCAAGCCGCTGGTGCGGCACGTGGTCGATACCGCTCGCACGCTGGCACCAGCGCAGATCGTCGTGGTCTATGGGCATGGTGGCGATCAGGTCCAGGCCGCGTTTGGGGACGACACCGCCTTGCACTGGGCACTGCAGGCGCAACAACTGGGTACCGGTCACGCACTGGCACAGGCACTCCCTTACCTGAAAAGCGACGTCACCCTGATGTTGTATGGTGACGTGCCGCTGACGCGCACGGAGACGCTTACCGCCCTGTTGGCGGCAGCAAATGGCGGCAAATTGGGCATTCTGACGGTCACGCTGGCCAATCCCACCGGCTATGGTCGCATCGTGCGCAACGACGCTGGTGCGGTTCAATCCATTGTCGAACAGAAAGACGCCACGCCTGCACAGGCTGCTATCCGGGAGATCAATACCGGCATTCTGGCCTTGCCCACGGCGCGGCTGGCGCAATGGCTGGCTGAGCTCAAAAATGACAATGCCCAGGGCGAATACTACGCCACCGACCTGATCGCGCTGGCCGTACGTGATGGCGTGGATGTGGTCACCACCCAACCCGCGGATGCCTGGGAAGCCGAAGGCATCAACAACAAAGTGCAACTGGCGCAGCTGGAACGCATTCACCAGCTGAACCAGGCACAGGCGCTGCTGACCGCTGGCGTGACGCTGGCTGATCCGGCGCGGCTGGATATCCGTGGCCGCGTGGTACACGGCAAGGACGTATTTATTGACGTGAACTGCGTGCTGGAAGGTGAGGTTTCGCTGGGCGATGGCGTGCAAATTGGCGCCAACTGTGTGCTCAAAAACGTCTGGATCGCAGACGGCGCGGTGATCCACCCCTTCAGCCATCTGGAAAACGCCGAAGTGGGCGCAGGTTCACTGATTGGCCCATATGCCCGTCTGCGCCCCGGTGCCGTGCTGGAAGAAGGCGTACACGTCGGCAATTTTGTTGAAGTGAAAAAGGCGACGATTGGTGCCGGCACCAAGGTCAATCACCTCTCCTATATTGGCGACGCACAGATTGGCAGCGGCACCAATATTGGCGCGGGTACCATCACCTGCAATTACGATGGCGTGAACAAATCGCTCACCACCATTGGCGACAACGTCTTCATTGGTTCCAACAACTGTCTGGTGGCGCCGGTAACGATTGGGGACGGTGCCACAACCGGCGCGGGTTCGGTCATTAGCAAGAACGCCCCCGCGGGCGAGCTGACCCTGGGGCGCGCGCGCCAGGTCACCATTGCGGGCTGGAAACGGCCGGTCAAGCACAGCAAGTAAGCCAACTGATGCGCTCAGGCAGACGCGTCCTCATGCGTGGTCACGAGGATGCGTACCGCATGAGCGGTCGGGCGGATGGGCGCGCCGCGCGCTTCGGCGACGGCTTCGGTCAGTTCAGCCCCCAAGAGCAAGATCAGCGCCGAGTAGTACACCCACACCAGTAGCACCACCACGCTGCCCGCCGGCCCGTAGGCACCGCCAACGTTGGAGTTCTGGATATACAAGCTGATGCCTATCTTGCCCAGAATAAACAGGATGTCGGTCAGGACTGCGCCGGCCAGTGCATCTTTCCAGGCAATGATGGCGTCTGGCAAGACCTTGAAAATGGCCGCAAACACAAAGACAAAAATGGCGGTCGAAACCCCGGCTTCAACCCAGCGCCAGGCCAGGGTGTGGCCCGGTACAAAGAACCCGATGACCGTGCTGGCCGAGAACGAAATCACCAGCAAAAACGCCACCGCCAGCAGCAATCCCAGCGCATTCATGCGCGAGCGTAGCCAACCCAGCACCGCTTGACCGGGGCGAGAGCGCAAGCCCCACACCCGATTGATGGCCCCCTGCAACTGGGCGAAAACGGCAGACGCACCGATTAGCGTAATGCCCAGCCCGATCATGCCCGCCAGATTACCCACGCTGGGCTTGCTGGAGGCGTTGCGGATCACCAGTTCGACGGCATCTGCCGCTTTGGGGCCAACCATCCGGTTCAGGCCATCAATCAACTGGGTCTGGTAATCAGGCGAGAGCGAAGCGACCACCCACAGCAGCAATACAATCAGCGGCGCAAAAGACAGCGCAGAGTAAAACGCCAGCGCCGCGGCACGGGTCATCAGCTCATCATCGAAAAAGCCGGCAATGGTTTTGGTCACCACATGGCGCACCAACTGCCAAAGCACGTTCAGTTTGTGTTGCACCGGTTTTCCTCCCTGGTGGGTCTACCAGCCTGGCATTGATCAGCCGGAAAATCATGGGATGTTGTCCGGTTCTACTGCAGGACAGGCCGGGACAACACCGCAGCGGTTACCGGGAACGCCTTGAGTTCCAAGAGAATTTGCCCCGGTCAGTGGTACAATCGCGGCTGATTGTGGCCACCGTAACGTGCTGGCCCCGGCAAGCAGCGCACCAGCCAATGACTGCCGACCCTGAATAAGACGCGACAAGACCCGCCAGGTTTTGCCGTGTGCCAGTTTGAACACAAGGAAAGATCCAATGAGTCTTAAATGCGGCATCGTCGGCTTGCCCAACGTCGGCAAGTCCACGCTTTTCAACGCCCTGACCAAAGCGGGCATTGAAGCGGCCAATTACCCGTTTTGTACCATTGAGCCCAATGTCGGCATCGTAGAAGTACCCGACGCGCGCCTGCAGCAACTGGCCGACATCATCAAGCCGCAGAAGATCGTGGCCGCGATTGTGGAATTTGTGGATATCGCCGGTCTTGTGGCCGGTGCCAGCAAGGGTGAAGGTCTGGGTAACCAGTTCCTGGCCAACATCCGCGAAACCGATGCCATCGTGAACGTGGTGCGTTGTTTCAATGATGACAACATCGTGCACGTGGCCGGCAAGGTTGATCCGATTGATGACATCGCCGTGATTGG
>JASLES010000140.1 GCA_030151005.1 Silvimonas sp. | reverse complement strand
CAGAACGGGCGTAGTGGGCGTGCTCAAAGCCGGCAACAGTCATAAGACCCTGGGTTTGCGCGCTGATATGGATGCGTTGCCTATCCACGAAGCGACAGCCAAACCGTGGGCTAGCCAGATCCCCAATCGCATGCATGCCTGCGGCCATGATGGTCACACCGCCATGCTGTTGGGCGCAGCGCGTTATCTGGCACAAACCCGCAACTTTAATGGCACGCTCAACCTGATCTTCCAGCCCGCTGAAGAAGCGCTGGGCGGTGCCCAGGCCATGGTCGAAGCGGGCGTGTTCCGGCGGTTTCCGTGTGATGCCATTTTTGGCATGCACAATATGCCCGGGCTGCCGGTAGGGCAGTTCTATTTTCGCAGCGGCGCGTTCATGGCCTCTGCCGATAGCCTGGATGTCACCATCCACGGCAAGGGCGGCCATGGCGCCTTGCCGCATACCACGGTCGACCCGATTGTGGTCGCGGCCAGTATCACGCTGGCGCTGCAGACGATTGTTTCGCGCAATGTCGATACGCAACACGCCGCCGTGATTACCGTGGGTTCTATCCAGGCTGGCGACGTCGCCAACGTGGTGCCGGCCAGTGCGCTGATGAAACTGAGCGTACGCGCGCTAGATCGCCAGGTACGCAAGCTCTTGTTAAGCCGCATTGAAGATGTGGTGCGTCTGCAGGCGCAAAGCTTTGGCGCCACCGCCACCATTGAAACCCGCCATGGCACACCCGTGCTGGTCAACGACGAAACCCAGACGCGCTTTGCGCATGGCGTGGCCGCACACTTGTTTGGCGAGGCCAGCGCCCACTATGGCGCTCGCCCGCTAATGGGGAGTGAAGACTTTGCCTATATGCTCGATGCCAATCCGAACGGGTGCTATTTCTTCATCGGCAATGGCGATGGGGAAGGGTCTTGCATGATTCATAACCCGGGGTATGACTTTAATGATGGGTGTCTGACGCCGGGGGCGGGGATGTGGGTAGGGTTGGCGGAGGCGTATTTGAAGGCTTGATGGCCTTTGCCTTCTTGTAGCCCGGATGGGGCCGAAGGCGGGAGTCCGGGGTTGCGGACCTGGTTTGGCGAGCCTGTAGGGTGGATTCGGAGCGGTAGCGACAATCCACCATCCTGCTCTAAAACCACTACCCCCTGTTAGCGCCTGCGGCGCGATATTTACAGCCCGGCGGTGGCCGGAGCACGTTACTTTCTTTGCTTCGCCAAAGAAAGTAACCAAAGAAAGGCGACCCCTGCGACAGCGCCCCGACGGGGTTCCCTGCGCTTCTCGCAAGGCGTGGCTGGCTGCGGGAACTCGGCCTGCGGCCTCAAACACCCCTTCGCCGAAACCCCGCGCCTTGCTGCGATGCTCGGCGCTGCCGAAGGGGAGACAAGTCAAAAACAACGGCAACATCAAAAGCAACCCCAACACCGCAAACCGTCTGCCAGCAAGCTTGGTCTGTGCATCTCAGCACTTCGTCATTCCCGCGAAGACGGGAATCCAGGGGGCGCCGCAAGCGGCCTGTGCCCTCCAGACAACCACTACGGTCACACCACCAAACGCCCCACCAGGTGACCCCCGTCACACCAGTTTGTACGTCCCCGTATCAATCCACCCCAGCGACACCCGCCCGTACACGCCGGCCTGTTCCTGCCACGTTGCGCTTACATCTGTATGCAATTGGCGGCCATTGCCCGTGTTAACCTGGTCTTCGTGTTCAGTCATGCAGGAATGCGCATGAAAGTTGTGAGTTTGTTGGTGACCGGCCTAGTGCTGGTCGGCGCAAGTGATGTCGCCGGGGCGGTGGATGGCGTGCCGCCGCCGTCTATGAATGACAGCGACTGGAGCGCGTCTGCACCGCAAGGTCGGTGCGGGCCGCCGCCAGATCTGAAAGAGGATGGCGACAGCACCGCCGAGTCTGGCCATCACGGTCATCGCGGCCCGCCGCCAGATGGCCCGCCACCAGATGGTGGCCCGAATGAATCTGGCCGTAGCGGCAAGCACCGGCCGCCGCCGAAAGAGGCGTCTGGCACGCCGCCAGCGCCGCAAGGATGCGGTATGCAGTGAGAGTTGCATACCTCATGTCAGGAGTAGTCTTTCCTGGGGATTGGTGTCATAGCCCGACACCCTTGGGGCCGTCAGCTGAAAAGCTGACGGCCTTTTTTCATGCCGTTCAGCCGGCCATGGCGTCGCGCAGTTCCCGCATGCCAATCAGTTTGAAGCCACGTTCTTCAATGGCCCGGCCAAATTCATCGCTGCCCAGCAGCACCCGGTCTGCCACCCGCGTCTGGACATCCGGTGCCAGTGTGCGTAGTTCCGGGGTGTCGTCAGCGGGGTGGCCAACCATGACGTGAACACCAGGCTCACGCGTATCCAGCCAGTCACAGGCAAAAGCCAGCCGCTCTTTTTGTTCCAGTTGCCGATTGAACGGCAGCCCGACCATGCTGGTCAGCAAGACGGTGTTGCCGGCTGCGGCGGCCTGGAGGAACTGGTTGGCGACCATTTCGGCTTCTTCCTGCGGGATCACACACATTTGCGCCACGGTGGCGGCATCGACTTCCGGGATGAGTGGTGGCACGCCGTTTTGCGCCGCCAGTTCAAGGTAAATGGGCATCAGCGTGGGGTAATACAGCGTGAGCATGTGGCTGTCCACATGGGTGATATCCACCCCGAACTGGCGGGCACGGGCAATCTGTGCGGTCAATTCCTGGCGTACGGCGGCGGGGTCACCCTGCAAGTGCGTGGGGCGGGCCAGGTTGTGAAAATAACCTTGTTCATCTACCAGACCGCTGGCCGGGTCATGCGTGGTCAGTGGTGCCCAGCGATAGCGTTTGCGTTCTGAGTTCAGCGTCAGGTGTACGCCCAGATCTGCCTTGCTGCCCAGCTTGCTGGCGATTTCTGCGGCATAGGGAAACCAGCTGCACGGCACCATGGTAGAGGCAGAGCTCAACAGACCCGTGTTCACCAGCGCCTCCCAGGCACTGACCGTGGCCTCGCACATGCCAACGTCGTCGGCATGGGTGATCAGAAGACGGTCCGTGGCGCTGAAACCCAGTTTTTCCTGCAAGGTGCTCATGGTGACTCCGCATGCGGTAAAAGGCAGACGCGGCCAGTATAGGGCGCGGTTCTGGTGGCAAGATCAAAGGGCGCAATATCGGCAAACCACGCCCGATAGCGTGAATGGTTACGTGTCGTCGTCTTGCCATCAGCATATGATCAAGTACTTGATTAGCAACAATAGTTTGTTGGTGAACATCATGAAAATCTTGCGCAATCTCATTGCTATTGTCCTGATTGCTTCTACGTTGGCCGGGTGTGTGACGACCGCTGTGTTGACCGAGGGCGGTAACAATCGCCGCCAGGAAATTGGTCGCCAGATTGGCATCTGACCGGCTACCTGCTGTACGCAAACCCCGCATTGACATGGCATAAGCCGCTGTCTACATTGCCCATCAGCCAATCAATGCCGGGCAGGAGAGACCACTGTGGCGCTTGTTCACAAGCTGCCGGACGTGGCGCCGAAGGGGTATCGCCCTGAAAACTCTCAGGCAAAAGAACTGCGCGGCAATCTGGCACTCTGGAGAGTGAGTCTCTTGACTCCGCCGAAGAAGCAAGGCCG
>JASLES010000062.1 GCA_030151005.1 Silvimonas sp. | reverse complement strand
GGGGTAGGCGTCGGCGTCGGTGTGCCACCGGAACAGTTGCCGACGATAGTCCACGGCTGACCAGTACCAGAAGCACCGTTGCTGGTGCTCGGGTTATTGCCCTGAGTCCAGAAGTTAGCCTTGTAGTTCACACCGTTGTAGCTGACGGTAGCGCCAGTGCTATATGCGGTAGCCGAGTTCCACGCTGCGTAGCACGAACCGGACGGCGTCGGGGCCGGAGTAGGTGCAGGCGTCGGCGCGGGGGTCGGGGCCGGTGTGGGCGCAGGTGTCGGAGCCGGCGTGGGTGCCGGAGTCGGCGCAGGCGTCGGAGCTGGGGTTGGCGTCGGGGTTGGTGTACCACCGGTATCCGCGCCCAGGTCCTTCCACAGGCTTGGGGTTGCGGCCGGGTTCCAGTTGGCACCGACGTAATCCGTCTGGGTTACCAGTGCCTGGTAGTCATGTCCGTTGTAGTAGACGATGGTACCGGCCGTATAAGTGCCGCCATCTTGCCATGTCGGGTATGCAGCAAAAGAATGGGCCGCCACGAGGGCGGCCGGAATTGCTGCAAGGGTTAAACGTCTCATTTTCATGAAAGTCAGGTCTCCATCCTTCTTGTATTGGCGCTATTCATGCGCATCCAGTGGTCTCATCACCCACGTTGGGATCCAGCTTGCGCGGTGCGTTCCGCGCTTGTTAACGGGTGATGGCCGATACCCTTTGCAGACTTCGGTTCCACGGCGCCCATTTACGTCCAGACCCTCCCGGGGCGTCAAGAGGACCACCGACATACGGGTTTCACCTGAGCCGTCTGTTCCTTGCACCAGATCGATGCAATTGTCAGTTTTTGTAAAAAACCAGTTTATTGCATCGCAACACGAGAGTGTGAATATGCACAAAATGTGGCTTTTTTACGGCGACTTTTCTATCTCGCAACGCAACATGAGCACTTGATCATGCACCAAACAGGAAAAACTACCGTCCGTCCGGCGGAATAAAATGACGTTCGTCGCCGACGAACAGCAGTGCGGGTTGTTGTTCCGGGGCCCGTTGGCCCGGGTCTCTTTTGTCATCCTGCCGACAAGATGCTTTAAGAAGTTGTCAACAAAGTGGCCCAAGAGAAACTGCACACGTGACCAAGCGGGGTGTCGACGAGCGGCGGCACCGAATATGACAAAGTGGTATTACCGGAAAGAACAGACCGGTTATGCAAATGGTATTGCCGCAACCGTGCCAGGGCAGATCAGAATGGAGAAAACAGGAAAGATCAGGGGCGGTTACCCAGACTCCAGCGTGCGCAGTACCACTTGGTCTGGTTGTTAGAGAGCCCAACCAGCACGCTGCCAAATTTGGAGAGATACCGCGGATAGGGCCCGGCCAGTTGCACAAACTGGATATTGAGCGTGGATTCCAGCTGTTTTTTGACTTTGTCGACCGGCGTGGGGATCAACGCCCCGACCATCAATGCGCCACTGGAAGGCACATTGACGAAGACTTCCGTGGCGGTATTGCCCGCCAGTTGGGCATTTTTGGCGTCATACCATTCCGCTTCGCCCCACGTTCGCAGCGGCTTGCCAAGGTAATGCTGGAAATACCCGCGCCACCATTCGGTGGACCATTCAGATTCACACGTCAGCGCGGACTCTACCTGCTCACCAAAATGATTGGGCAGGCCAGCGGCATCAGCAGACCGGGCCAAAAAAATCGCCGCCAGGCCCGCAGCCTTGAGAAATTCAAAGCGTCGGATCATGGCGGCGAGTATATGACGGTTTGCCGGGAACGCTCTAGTAGCAGCAGCGGCCGGCAAAGCCTTCAGTAATGCTTAACCACTGTTACGCAAGCCTGCGGCAATCCCGTTAATAGTCAGATGCACAGCGTGTTGCAGTTCTTCGCTTTCGTCACCGGCGCGCATGCGCTTGAGCAGTTCAACTTGCAAGTGGTTGAGCGGGTCCAGATACGGCAGACGGTTATCCAGACTGCGTGCCAGCATCGGGTTGTCACCCAGCAGCTCCTTGTGGCCGGTAATGGCCAGCACGGCATCCACCGCGCGTTGCCATTCGTCACGGATGCGACCAAAGATCCGGCGGGCCAGATCCTGATCACGCACCAGTTCCGAGTAACGCGATGCAATGGCAATGTCGGACTTGGCCAGCACCATTTCCATATTGGACACGGTCACCTGGAAGAACGGCCAGTCGTTGTACAGTTCTTGCAGTACAGCCAGGCCCTTGTCGCCGGTTTCCGCCAGGTATTCGGCAATGGCAGTACCAAAACCGTACCAGCCCGGCAGCATCAGACGGCATTGCGACCAGGAGAACACCCAGGGAATCGCACGCAGATCGGCGATGCTGTTGGTGTTCTTGCGGGCGCTGGGGCGCGAACCAATGTTCAGGCTCGGGATCTCGTTGATCGGCGTGGCTTCACGGAAATACGTGATGAACTCCGGTGTCGCGTAGACCAGGTCACGGTAGGACTGATACGCACGCAACGACAGGCGCTCTGCCAGCTTGTGGCGTTCCGGCGTATCCACACCGGTCTGCTCGGCCGACGGGAAGCTGGCTTCCAGCGTAGCGGAGATCATGATTTCCAGATTGCGGCGACCCACTTCACGGTCAGCAAACTTGGATGCAATGACCTCACCTTGTTCGGTAATCCGGATCTGACCATTCACGGAGCCGGCTGGCTGCGCCACGATGGCGTCAAACGCCGGGCCACCACCGCGACCTACCGTACCGCCACGGCCGTGGAACAGGCGCATCTTGATGCCAGCAGCATCAAACACCTTCACCAGGTTCAGCTCGGCCTTGTAGAGCTCCCAATTGGACGTCATATAGCCGCCGTCCTTGTTGGAGTCCGAATAGCCCAGCATGACTTCCTGCACCTGATCGCGGCCGCCCACAATGGCGCGCCATTGCGGCAGGGCAAACAGGTCCGCCATGATCTGGCCGCTGTTGCGCAAGTCCGCCGTGGTTTCAAACAGCGGAATGATGTTGATTTTGGCTTTGAGCGTTGGCGCCAGTTGAATGATGCCGACTTCATTCATCAGCACCGCCACTTCCAGCATGTCGGACACCGACGCGCAGTTGGAAATGATGTAGTTCGGCAGCGCCTGTGAGCCATAGCGCGCCTGGATTTCTGCAGCCGCGTGATAGATATCGATTTCTTTTTGCACGTCTGCGCTGTATTCGATATACGGGCAGATCAGCGGACGCGGGCTGGCCAGTTCACGCAGCAGCACGATGCGGCGGGAAGCCTCATCAAGCTTGCTGTAGTCCTCCAGTCCGACCTTCTGGAACAGCTCGGTCAGCACCTTCTCATGCGTGGTAGAGATCTGACGCATATCCACCGGTGCCAGATGGAAACCAAACACGGATACCGCACGCAGCAGACGGCGCAGACGCCCGTTGGCCAGCTTGGCTGCGCCGTGGGCCTTGAGCGAATCGGACACGATCAACAGATCGCGCTCCAGTTCTGCCGCGCTTTCGTATTCCGGCGCGCGGGCGACATCATGCAGTTGATGATGGAATGTACCGATACGCACGGCGGTCGCAAAAATACGCGCCGTGATGTGACCAACCGCAAGACGATACGGCTCTTCGGTCTTGCGCTCGTCTTCAGCGGCTTGTTCTGCCAGCCGTTGCAAAGACTGGTCAACCTGAACCAGGCGCACAGACATAGAGAGTTCAGCGCCCAGCTTGCAGCACTGCTGATAGTAGTAATCCAGGGCGATGCCGGACTGGCGGGATACGGCATAGCGCATCACATCACCGGTCACAAACGGATTGCCGTCACGATCGCCGCCAATCCAGGAGCCGACGTGAACAAAATTGGGCAGTTCGACATCCGCGCCGGCCAGTTCGGCCAGACGATCTTCCAGATCCACGTACAGACGTGGCAGTTCATGCAGGAAGGTGCTGCGGAAATAGGTGGAACCGTTTTCCACTTCATCCTGTACCTTGAGTTTGAAGGTACGGATTTCACGGGTTTGCCACAGTGTCAGGACCACGCGTTCCAGCGCTTCGCGGTTGGCGCGCTCTTCTTCCGGCGTCATGGCATTGCGATCACGCGCCACCAACAGTTCGGAAATAGCGGCGTGGCATTCCAGAATGGTCTTGCGCTTCACTTCCGTCGGGTGCGCGGTCAGTACCGGGGCGATCAGGGTGTCGCTCAACAACGCCAGAATTTCGGCCGGTTTGATACCGCGTTCAATCAACGCCGTGACGGCTGCTTCGATGCTGCCACGTTGCGCTTCCGATCCATGCATTTTGTGGATGCGACGGCGGCGGTTATGATGCAAGTCCTCCGCTATATTGGACAGGTGCGAGAAATAGCTGAACGCCCGCACCAATGCCATGGCATTGTCCAGGTCAAGCGTGGAAAGCGTGCGCGCCAGGATAATGCTGGCTTCCGGGTCATGGCCTTCCACGTAACGGATTGCCAGGTCCCGAATGGCGCCAATCTGGTCGGCGGCAGCGTTGCTGGTTTGTTCACGGATTGTGCTTTCCAGCACGTCCGCAAGAATTTCGAGGTCGCGCGCCAGAGGCTGGTCTTTTTCGGCAATCAGTTCCAGAGCAGAAGACATGGGTTTCGCTATCAGAAAGGCGTTGATCGGACAGTTGGGACAAACCCCAGCATTGTAACAAATAACACTCGCTCCTCGTCGCAAATACGGGGTGAATCGTGATTAAAAAATGGTAAAAATTCCATTCCACCTGTTGAACATCTTTGGTGAGCGCCGTATGGGCGGCTGTCCTGTGGTCATTTGTGAGACCACAAAACGCCCCGATCCGGCCGTGGCACAACGCCTCGCCTATCAATTTTGCGCGCCGGAAACCGGTTTTCTGGAAACGCGCAGCCAGTCATGGACGGCCTACACGCCGCAACTGGCGCTGCCCTATTCCACGGCAGTGGCTTTAGGCGCGTCCAGCATTGCCGCGCAGATCGCCATCGGCGCGCCAACCATCGGCTACAAGAAAAATGATCTGTGGTGGGTGCAGACGCCGGCCGGGCACGCTCGCGCCGCTCAGGTTGATAATCTGGCGCTGGCCGCGGCACTGGGTCTGAACCCGGCCGATCTCTCCGGCCCGCTTTTGTGGGTGGACAGTGACTTCACGCAACTGGTGGTGCCTTTGCGTGCGCGCCAGCATGTGTTGCAAGTGGCGCCGCGGCTGGATTTGCTGATGTCTGCGCTCGGCAATCCGCACCAACTGTTGCAGATTGCCCTGTGGAGTAACGATGGTGAAGTGCTGACGCTGCGCGCGTTCACCGCCGATCCATTCCACCTGCAAGAAGACTTTGGCGCTGGTAGCGCGGCGGCCGCGATTGGTCACTGGTTTATTGCCAATGGCAACACGCCGCCGTTCTCGTTCCGCATCGAGCAAGGCCACACCATTCACCGCCGCATTTCGCCTCTGTCTGTGCTGTATCTGGACGTGGATGCTCAACGCCGTGTGGCCATTGGTGGACGCGTGTGGCAGTTGGGCGGCGGCGAACTGGAAGTCGACGGCATTTAACACGCAGCGGTCCATCCGCACGCCATGAAAAAGCCCGGTCTATACCACCGGGCTTTTTTGTTATGTCTGAGCTGATCTGCAGAACAACTGCGCTGGCCTCACAAACCCAGCCGTTCCATCCGGTAACGAAATGACCGAAAGGTCACGCCCAGCACTTTGGCCGCCTGGGTACGGTTGCCGCCGGTTTTTTCCAGCGCTTCAAGAATCGCCGCACGCTCTACCCGGTCCAGATAATCCTGCAGATTGTCGGTGACATTGCTGGAGCCCTCTTCACGCATGGATTCGGCTGCCGGTGTGATCTGCAGGTCATCAGCGGTAATGGTCTGGCCATCACACAGCGCCAGCGCCCGCTCCAGCATGTTTTCCAGTTCGCGCACGTTGCCGGGGAAGGCGTAGTGGCGTAACGCCGCCAGCGACTCAGACTCCAGCGTGGGCACGGCCTGCCCGCTTTGCTGGGCCAGACGAGCCAGCACATGCCGGGCAATCAACTCTACATCTGCGCCCATTTCGCGCAGCGGCGGCATGTGCAGTTCAATCACATTGAGCCGGTAATACAAATCCTGGCGAAAGCGCCCGCTTTCCACACAGCGGGCCAGATTCTGGTGCGTGGCGCTGATAATGCGCACATCGACGGCTTCTTCCTGGGTGGC
>JASLES010000041.1 GCA_030151005.1 Silvimonas sp. | reverse complement strand
CTACAACGAGACCATGCTGGGCGCATATGTACTGCAAACCATCCATATCGCCCTGAATCGGGATGAGGATTGGCAAGCAGCCGAGACGGCCTTGCTGAAAGCGGGTGCGGCGGTTATTGCAGAATACATAGATGACTTGCTCATGCATGTGCGCGAACTGGAACGCAATTACGCCGTTGATACGCCGCCGACTGAGCCGCGTGTTCGGATGTCGCTGGATGACCGCGAGGCCTTCAATCTGCATCTGCAATTGCCAGTACCTTTGGGGCAGCGGGCGCGGATTGAGCAACGCGTGTTGCGAGAGTATCTGCTGGCGCTGCCTGCCGTTGCGTCGACCTTGCCCGCAGGTCAGCGGGACGAAACACCCGCCAACATCAAGCCCAGAGTGACTCCGCACTGAGGCGCATGGCTGATCCGGCACGGATGCGCCGTTAAAAATGTAGTTTTGTTACCGACAAAATAAGAAAAACCTGTATATTTTGTTGCAAGAATAGAAAAACCCCTATATAGTTTCGCCCTTCGCCTCGGGACTACGTAGTCCCGCTAGAAATTTTCATCGCCCCCTGACCTGTTGCCGCCCTGCGTTCGATTTTTGATTGCGGTTGTCTTTTTGGTTAGGTCGATGCTCGCCGGCCCTTTTGCAGCCGGCCAACCGTAACCAGGAAACAATCATGTCGCACGTAGCCCATGATCCGGCTCAGGATCAGGACACCTCTTTCTCGTCGCTCGGCCTCGCCACCGAAATTGTGCAAGAACTGACCGCACAAGGTCTGCACAGCCCGACGCCCGTTCAAGCCGCTGCTATTCCCGTTTTGCTGGAAGGTCACGATCTGATGGCATCCGCCCAGACCGGCACCGGCAAGACCGCCGCTTTCTTGTTGCCTGCACTTAACCGTCTGGCCCGTCCGCCCAAGCATCACGGCAAGGGTCCGCGTGTTCTGGTGCTGACCCCGACACGTGAACTGGCAGAGCAAGTCTCTAAAGTGGCAATGACATTCAGCCGTCGCATTCCGCGTTGCAAGGTGGTGAGCCTTGTTGGTGGCGTGCCCTACCCGGTACAACACAAGCAACTGGCCCAACCGGTTGAAATCGTCGTGGCCACCCCGGGTCGCCTGATGGATCTGATGCGCAGTGGTCGCATTGACTTCCGTCGCCTGGAACTGCTGGTGCTGGACGAAGCCGACCGCATGCTGGACATGGGCTTCATTGAAGATATCGAAGCCATTGTGGCCGAACTGCCGGAAGAACGTCAGACCGCCCTGTTCTCTGCCACGCTGTCTGAAACCGTGCAGGAATTTGCCCGCCCGATGCTGCGCGACCCGCGCAAGGTGGAACTGGCACCGCAAGGCCTGCCGACCGCCAACGTCGAGCAATCCGTACACTACGCCGACGGCTACGAACACAAGCTCAAGCTGACCGCCGCATTGGCCGAAGCTGCTGCTGGCACCCAATCGATTATCTTTACCGCAACCAAAGCTGATGCCGACGGTATCGCTGACTGGCTGCGCGTTGCTGGCCTGAAGGCCGACGCCATGCACGGCGACCTGCCGCAACGCAGCCGTCGCAAGGTGCTGGACAAGCTGCGCCGCGGTGAAATCGACATGCTGGTTGCCACCGATGTGGCTGCCCGTGGTATCGACGTGGCCGGCATTGGTCAGGTGATCAACTTTGATCTGCCGCGCTTCTCTGAAGATTACATCCACCGCATTGGCCGTACCGGCCGTGCCGGTCGCTCCGGCCGTGCTGTTTCGCTGGTGACCCGCAATGACTTCGTGCTGCTGACCCGCATCAAGAAGCGTTATCAGGTCAACTTTGAAACCATGACGCTGGAAGGCCTGGAAGCCCGCTTCCAGCCGGGCGCACGTCGTACCGATGATCGTCGCCCGAACGGTGGCGGCGGCCGCTCTTTTGGTGATCGTCCGCGTCAAGGTGGTGATCGTCAGGGTTACGGCAATCGTGACAGCGCGCCGCGTTTCAACAACGAGAACCGCGAACACGCACCGCGTGACAATAACTACTTCAATGATCGCCGCAACGGCAACCTGGGTGGCAACGGTCAGGAACGCAGCTTTGAAAATCGCCCGCGTCCGGAAGGCGGCTATCGCAATAACCGCGACAGCCAGCCGCGTGAAGGTGGTTTCAATCGTGACGGCGCACCGCGCGAAAACCGCTTTAACCGTGATGGTGCTCCGCGTGAATTCGCAAACCGCGAAACCGGCAACCGTGAATACGGTCAACGCGAAGGTGGCTTTAACCGTGATGGCGGCGCCCCGCGTGAAAACCGTGGCGGTTACGCTGGCAAGCGTGAAGGCGGCTTTGGTGAGAAGCGTGAGTTTGGTGGCAACGGTGGTGGCGCCCGTCGTGAAGGTGGCTTTAACCAGCCGCGTCGCGATGATCGCTTTGGCGGCGAACCGCGCCGTCCGCGTGGCGATTTCGCCCGTCGCACTGATCGCTCTGGCGAATAAGCTGGCCTGATCAAAAAAACGCCTCCTTCGGGAGGCGTTTTTGTTTGTGGCGCGTCAGATGGTGAGTGGTGGCAAGCCGTGCCGCGCTCGCGCCCGGTTGCAAGACTCGCTGAACTGGCCGACCTCAGCCAGCGGCGCAAATTCCCGGCATGGATTGGGGCGCTCCCGATATAAACCGCAATGCACCGCCTTGCCGATTTCACCGACGAGCGCCACACAGCGCGGCCGGGCGTAATCAGTACCACGCATCCGGTAAAGCGTGCTGGTTTCGGGGTCTGCCACACCATCGGGCACCGAGCCGCCTTCGCTTTCCAGTTCAGATGCGTCAAACGTCACGCGAAAAGCCGCGCAACACGCGCCGCAAGACAAACAAGCATTCATTCTCAAACAACATTCCGGATTAATTTCGGCAGTTTACCGGCTTGCCCTGATTGCGCGAAGCAGGCAGACTGCGCGTCCGCGCCGTAAAACCGACTGTTATGTACTTGCCGCACGCCCTGACCATCCGTCCCGTTCTGCCTGCTGACCTGCCCGCCATCGATCGCATTCAGCGCCTGTGCTACCAGCCGCATTTTCACGAACCCCTCGCCACATTTGCCGCACGGCTGGCACTTTCTCCGGAATCGAGCTGGCTGGCCGAAAGTGGCGGAAAGGTATTGGGATATTTCTTCACCCACCCGTGGATGGGCGATGTGCCGCCGCCGCTGGGCCAGTCCCTGCAGTACCTCCCCGTCCAACCGGACACGCACTTTCTGCATGATCTGGCCGTGGACCCGCAGGCGCGCGGCCGGGGCGTGGCGCCGCTGCTGATCAAAGCCGCTCTGGCTTGGGGGCGCCAGCGCGGCTTCCGGCGAACTCGCCTCGTGGCTGTAGCAGGCGCAGCGCCGTTCTGGCGCAAATGGGGCTTTCGGGCCGTATCCAGCGCGCCGGAGTACGGCGATGACGCCGCACTGATGGCGCTGGCGGAATCGGTAGGTGTTAACTAATTACATCCGGGCAACCCCTGGGGTTTTTCGTCCTATACTCTGTTGAGCGCCGCGACCCGATTGCGGCCCACAAAGCCAGGCGCAAGCCTGGCTTTGTTACTTTCAGACAAGGAGAGTCAAAATGACCAGTCAACCCACCCTGATCATCGCCCGCCCGGACATGGAGCGACTAGAAACCCTGATTGCACGCAGCGATGCCGATCTCACCGAGCTGGAAAACGAAATCGCCCGCGCTCAGGTGGTCGAGCCTGAGGACATGCCACCCAACGTGATCGGCATGAACAGCACCGCCAGTTTTATTGATGATGTGACTGGCGCAACACATACCTTT
>JASLES010000499.1 GCA_030151005.1 Silvimonas sp. | reverse complement strand
ACCTGGCCGGCAGCATGGACCCCGTCTCTGCCATTTCCTTCATGTTATTCACACTGATTTATGTGCCGTGCGTGGCGACGGTGGCCACCATGCATAAAGAGTCAAAGAGCACGTGGTTTACGGTTGGGTCTGTAGTGTGGTCGCTGGGTCTGGCGTGGGTACTGTGTTTTGTGTTTTATCAAGGCACGCGGCTGGTTAGCGGCTGGTTCTGACCGGCGCCCCGTCCATAGCCGGGAATCCTGGCACCAGGCGGGGCATGGGTTACTCCTCGGCCCAATCACCTGGGCCGGGGAGTTTGTCCCACATCTGCAAGCGTTTGGTATCAGCCAGCCGCATCGTCGGTTGGCTGAGCAGCCATTGCTCCAGCGCCATGCGCCGATAGGTCAGCTCTTCAATGCTCACCGCTGCCAGGGCCCGCAACAAAGCCGCGTGCTCCAGCAGGATTTCACCCTCGAAAATAGACGCGGTCGCCAGATACAGCTTGTCTTCAACCGCCACTACCCAATACACGCTGTCGGTTTCTTCCACCAGCGCCAGCGTGCCGCGCGGCATGGCGGCCAGTTCTGTCGCGACTAGCTGCCCCACCATCTGTAGCCATTGCCAGGCACTTTCGGTGCGGGTGTCGATGCCGTACGGTGGAATGTCGGTATCTACGAGGAGCGTGCTGAATGGGGAAGCAGAAGGCATGGCAATCAAACAGTGGATTCAGGGTGGATCAAAACGAAGGCCGCAAGCCAATTCAACTACTACCGCGCAGTTGTAATTCAAAGCCCAGATCAAGCTGACGCTGCGCCGGCGCGGCGTGGCCTTCCATCAAACTCAGCAGCAACGTGGCCGCTTCAAACCCGACTTGAAACCGCGGGGTACGCACACTGGTCAGCGTGGGCATGGCCCATGCGGCGCCTTCCAGATCATTAAAACCCGCCACTGCCAGTTGTTCCGGCACCTTCATGCCGGTGCGATGACAACCGGTCAACACGCCCAGCGCCAGATCGTCGTTACAGCAGAACACGGCGTCGCACTCCGGGTGCTCGCGCCGTAAAACTTCCAGCATTTCTACCCCCATGCCGATACGGGACGGGCGCGGGTTAAGGTATTCCAGGTCTGGCGAATACACACCGGCGGCCTGCAGTGCCTTGCGATAACCATCCAGCCGCTGCATCACCCGCGGGTCCAGTCGCGCGCCAAAGAAAGCGATGCGCCGATAACCGCGCTCCAGCAAATGGCTGGTGATCTGCCGCCCGGCTTCCTCTTGCGAGAACCCGACACACAACCGCTCATTGGTGGGATCAAGCTCCATCATGTGCACCGCCGGAATACCCAGCTTTGCCAGTCGCTGGCGCATTTCCGGGCGCTGACGTGTGCCGGTCAGCAGTACGCCATCCGGCGCATGCGACAGATAGGCCCGCAACAGGCGTTCTTCTTTCTCATCGTCATACGCCGTGTTGCCAATGAGAATCTGATAGCCCTTGGTATCGAGCACCTCGTTGATGCCCGCGAGCGTATCAATAAACACCGTGTTGGAAAGCGACGGGATCAGCACCGCCACGGTGTGCGAGCGCGAGGATACCAGCGTGCGGGCGGAGCGATTGGGCACATAGCCCAGTTCATCCACTGCGGCGAGGATTTGTCCGCGCAGTTTTTCCGACACCAGACCGGGCGAATTGAGTGCACGTGAAACCGTGATCGCACTCACCCCGACCTTGGCGGCCACATCGTGCAAGGTGGCTGCGCGAGACGCATTCTGGTTGGCTTTACGCGGCATGAGCTCTTGGTGTGCTTACGGCAACAAAATTGAAACGGAAATCAGGATACCGGATTTTTCTGACCCGCCGGCTAGCCCAACACATCATCAGGGTATTCATTTATTGTTAGTTGCCACACTGTTAACGTTAACATTGCCATCAATGTAGTCGACAAAATCCGACAACATTTCTGCGCCAATGACACGCACATGACCAGCGGACCGCGCACCCACGCCTTGCAGGCACACGATTATGGAGATCGATCATGCTACGACTGACCCTGTGCGCTACGGCGCTGCTCGGGCTGACTGCCACCGCACAAGCGGCTGAAGTAGAAGTACTGCATTACTGGACCAGCGGCGGCGAAGCCAAGGCGGCCGGCGAACTCAAAACCATGCTGGAAGCCAAGGGTGACAAGTGGAAAGACTTCGCTGTGGCCGGCGGCGCCGGTGAAAACGCCATGACTGCGCTCAAGACCCGCGTCGTCTCTGGCAATCCGCCTGCCGCAGCCCAACTGAAAGGGCCAGCCATTCAGGAATGGGGCAATCAGGGCGTACTGGTCTCCATTGACGACGTCGCCAAAGCCGAAGGCTGGGACAAACTGCTGCCGCCCGTGGTTGCAAACGTCATGAAGTACAAGGGCCAGTACGTGGCCGCTCCGGTCAATGTGCACCGTGTGAACTGGCTGTGGATCAACGCCGACCTCTTGAAAAAGGCCAACACCAAAGCCCCGACCACCTGGGATGAATTCTTCAAGACCGCCGACGCCATGCAAAAAGCCGGCATCTTGCCGGTTGCCATTGGCGGCCAGTCCTGGCAGGAAGCAGAACTGCTGGAGAGCGTAGCGCTGGGTGTAGGCGGTGCCAATTTCTACAAAAAAGCATTCGTCCAGCTTGATCAGACTGCGCTCAAAAGCCCGACCATGATCAAGGTGCTGGAAACCTACAAACGCATCAAACCGTATACCGACAAAGCCGCCAACGGCCGTGACTGGAACCTGGCTACCGCCATGGTCATCAACGGCAAGGCCGGCATGCAGTTTATGGGCGACTGGGCCAAGGGTGAATTTGCAGTTGCCGGCAAACAGGCTGGCAAGGATTTCCTCTGCGTCGCCGCGCCGGGTAGCGCTGATGCGTACACTTTCAACGTCGATTCTTTTGCTTTCTTCAAGCTCAAAGACAAAGACGCCGAAAAAGGCCAGCGCGACCTGGCGCAACTGCTGATGAGCACGCAGTTCCAGGAAGTCTTCAACCTGTACAAGGGCTCGATCCCGGCGCGTCAGGGTATGGATCTCTCCAAGTTTGACGACTGCGCCAAGAAGTCTTCCGCCGACTTCAAGAACGCCGCCGCCAAGGGCACGCTCGTCCCGTCCTGGGCCCATGACATGGCTATTCCGCCTGCCGCGGAAGGCGCCATTTATGACGTCGCCGCGCAGTTCTGGAACGACGACGGCATGACCGCCCAGACTGCAGCGCAGAAAATTGCGGCTGCGGCGCGCGCGCAGTAAACACGTACTTCTCTCCGAAGGCGACGCGGCCCCTACCGGTCTTTATGCTGGTGGGGGCTGTGTTTTTTGGGGAGCGATTACGCCTGTGTGGTTCTTGCCAGCGAACGGTTTGCGGGTTGCAGTTGCTTTTGACGTGCCTCCCCTCCGGCAGTGCCGAGCATCGCAGCGGGGCCCGGGGTTTCGGCGAGGGGTGTCTGAGCGTAGCGAGTTCCCGAGCCT
>JASLES010000491.1 GCA_030151005.1 Silvimonas sp. | reverse complement strand
ACAAAGTCGATTTTGCTGGTATCCAGCGCAACGCGTGCCACTTTCACCTTGACCCGATCGGTCAGCTTGTAGATGCGTCCGCTGCGCTCGCCCTTGAGTTCATGGCGGCGATCGTCGTAGTGGAAATAGTCATTGCCCAGTTCGGACACATGCACCAGCCCCTCTACATACAGATCATCAAGCAGCACAAACATGCCAAAACCGGTGACGGCAGAGACGCTGCCTTCGAACACCTCACCCACCTTGTCTTGCATGAAGTAGCACTTGAGGAAATTCATGACGTCGCGGCTGGCTTCGTCCGCGCGGCGTTCGGTCATGGAGCACTGAATGCCCAGCGCTTCCCACTTTTGCGCCGGTTTGTATTTCTTGCCTGCCAGCACAGATTTGATGGAGCGATGCACCAGCAAGTCCGGGTAACGCCGGATAGGCGAGGTAAAGTGGGTGTAGGCCTCGTAACCCAGACCAAAGTGGCCTTTGTTATCCGGGCTGTAGACGGCTTGTTGCAGGCTGCGCAGCAACATGGTCTGCAACAGCGAGGCATCAGGCCGGGTTTTGATCTGTTCTAGCAAAGCAGCGTAATCGCCCGCCTTGGGCTCTTCGCCACCACCCAGTGACAGCCCGCAAGAACGCAGGTATTCGCGCAGCTTTTCCAGGCGTTCCGGATTCGGGCCTTCGTGCACGCGGTAAAGGCAGGTTTGCTTGTTCGTGATCAAGAAATCCGCTGCGCACACATTGGCCGCCAGCATGCATTCTTCGATCAGCTTATGCGCAGGGTTGCGCACCACCGGCACGATCTGGCTGATCTTGCCCTTGTCGTCAAAACGCACTTCGGTTTCGGTGGTTTCAAAATCAATGGCACCGCGCACCACACGGGCAGCAGCGAACGCCTGATAGAGCGCATACAGGTCCTGCACATGCGGCAGCACCTTTTTGTATTGTTTAGCCAGCTTGCCCTTGGGGTCTTCCAGCATGTCCCAGACCTTGTTGTAGGTCAGGCGCGCTTTGGAATGCATCACCGCCGGGTAGAACTTGTATTTCTTGATGCTGCCCGTGGCGCTTACCTGCATGTCGCAGACCATGCAAAGCCGGTCGACATCCGGGTTAAGCGAGCACAGGCCGTTAGAGAGTTCCTCCGGCAACATGGGGATCACGCGGCGCGGAAAATACACCGAGTTGCCGCGCTCAATCGACGTTACATCCAGCGCGTCGCCAGGCTGCACGTAATGACTAACGTCGGCAATGGCCACCACCAGACGCCAGCCCTTGCCTTTTTTCTCGGCATAGACGGCATCATCAAAGTCACGCGCGGTTTCGCCATCAATGGTCACCAGCGGTAGATCGCGCAGATCAACGCGTTTGACGCCCATAACCGGCTTGAGGTCCTTCTTGCCCACGGTTTTAGGCGTGGCCTCTGCCTGCGCCTTGGCCTCGGCAGAAAACTCATAAGGCAGATTGTGTTTGCGCAGCGCAATCTCGATTTCCATGCCCGGGTCATCGTAGTTACCCAGGATTTCCACCACCCGGCCCAGTGGCTGCACTTTGTGATCCGGCTGCTGGGTGATTTCAACCATCACCACCTGGCCGGGTTTGGCCTTGCCCTTCTCTTTGGGCGGAATAAAGATATCTTTGGCGATGCGCTTGTCTTCAGCGACAACGCGGTACACGCCATGCTCTGCCATAAAGCGGCCAACGAGACGCGTGGTCAGGCGCTCCAGCACCTCCACAATACGGCCCTCGCGGCGGCCACGGCGGTCAAAACCGGCCTGGCGCACCAGGACACGGTCGCCATGCATGACTTTGTCGAGTTCACGTGATGACAAATACAGATCATCAGACCCGTCATCAGGTACCAGGAAACCAAATCCTTCTGCGTGACCCTGTACACGGCCAGGAATCAAATCAATCTTTTCAGCGATACACAGCGCGCCTTTGCGGTTGACCATCAACTGGCCGTCACGCGCCATGGCACCCAGGCGGCGCTCAAAGAACGCACGCTCTTCTTCGGTAATGGACAACAACCGCGCCAGATCTTCGGCGTACAAAGGTGCGCCCGCCTCTTCCAGGACTTGCAACACATATTCACGGGAGGGCAATGGATTCTCGTAACGCTCGCGTTCGCGCTCGAGGTGGGGATCTTGCAAACGCAGCGATGTGGCCTTGTCGCGGCCGGTCTTCGCAGATTTGGGTGTAGTAGCACTCTTTTTTATTGACATTGTTTTATTGTTTCCTGATAATCGCGCTTCTTCGTGATGCACGCATTCTAACAGCGTAGCACATGGCCCAGGTGGCGGAATTGGTAGACGCACTAGGTTCAGGTCCTAGCGCTCGCAAGGGCGTGGAAGTTCGAGTCTTCTCCTGGGCACCAAAACACTTCAAAACCCGATCAGAAATGATCGGGTTTTTCTTTTTCTGTTCCGCCTGCATCATGGGCTGTCATGGTCTTGCGCCCACGCCTGCTGAGGCCATTACCCGCAATGGCAGCGCCAACAGCAGAACATTCCCAGATTTTTCAATTACCTATGCATTTTATTGGGGTAACCATGTTGACACATTCTGGCCGACCCGACATAATTGCCCTCCTTCGCTGCTGCAACACAGCAACGAAGCCCAGGTGGCGGAATTGGTAGACGCACTAGGTTCAGGTCCTAGCGCTCGCAAGGGCGTGGAAGTTCGAGTCTTCTCCTGGGCACCAAATTCAACAGAGAACCCGATCAAATGATCGGGTTTTTTGTTTTGGCGGCACGGATGCATATCCGATGTATATATACACATCGCTCGGCCCCAGGTAGCACAACGGGTATCAATGGGGATTTGCGCCCGGCTCAATCACGGCGATTGCAAGAGCGCGGATATTCCAACCCTCTTCTCCCCACCCCACGCAACAAAAAACCCGATCAAAAGATCGGGTTTTTTTGTTTATACCTGGTTTTACACCTTCAGCCAGCCAACACGCCGCAATACCCGCCCGCACATGCTATCTTCAGTAGCGGCACGGGCTAAACCACTCCCCCGCCCCGGCTGCACCCGGCTCCTGCATTCAGACCTATCGCCGGATTAATCTGACTTTCTGCCAGTCCTTCTTTTATCTGTCGGTCTTT
>JASLES010000489.1 GCA_030151005.1 Silvimonas sp. | reverse complement strand
GGCTGACATGGACAATATCGCCGGGTGTGTTAGCGCCTTGCGGCGCGGGTTTGAAAGGCATTTGATACCGGCGGTGGCCGGAGCACGTTACTTTCTTTGCTTCGCCAAAGAAAGTAACCAAAGAAAGGCGACCCCAGCCTGGCGACCCTCCGGGCTTCCCTCAGTCGGTCGGGAGCCTTGGGTCTCCCTCCACTCCTTCGGCGCTGGGCTTTTATGGGGAGGGAAAGTCAAAAGCAACAGCAACCCCAACCTCAACGGCACCTTCAACCCCGTAAACCATCAGTGCACGTGACGGGCGGCGCGGCGGATATGCGGTTGTGGGTCTCTGCAGGGGTCCTGCTCTGCTATGTTGAAACTGCAGAGACAGCAGGGGCGGATCATGCACAAGTTTTGTATCGTCAGTCTGGCGTTAATGGTGGTATCCGGCTGCGCCAGCAATAAGGGGCCGGCGGCGGCGCCGGCGGCACCAGAGCCACAAGCGCACTGTAATGCGGATGCGGTTCAGGCGCGGGTTGGGCAGCGGGCAGATCCGGATCAGCTCGACACCATTCGCCAACAGGCAGATGCCAGAGTGCTGCGCGTGATCAAGCCGGGTGATGCAGTCACCATGGACTACAACGTGACCCGGTTGAATCTGGAAGTAGATGAAGCGGGCGTGATCAAAAAAGCCAGTTGCGGCTAGCCTGTCATGCCAGACCAGAAGCGATCCAGCCAGCCCTTTTTCTGCCAGGTGGCCTGCGCGCCGCGTTCCAGAAAAAACGAGGCGTAGCGGGTGTCGCCTTCCTGAATGTGATGAGTGAGCCAGTTGCGCAAAAAGTGCAGTAATTCAAAGGTGACCGCATCACCGGCTTGTACCCGTTTCTGAAATTCGTGCAGGTCTGCAATCAATATCTCGTGGTGCTGCTTGTGCTCTTCGTACTCCGGATAACCCAGAATCCGCATCAGGCTTTCTTCCACGGTGAAGTGAATGCGCGTGTAGTCCGCCAGTCGGCCCAGAATGTCTACTGATGCCACCCGGCCTTGATGGCGGTGAATGGCCTCGTATAACTCGTTGAGCAAGCTCACCAGTACTTTGTGTTGTTCGTCGATTTCCTGAATGCCTACCGACAGGCTGTCGTCCCACTGCACCAGTGTTTGCATCTTGTGTCTCTCTCATGACATCTCGATATGCTGATTACATGGCAGGTGAGTTGTCTTGATCTGTATCAAGCTCCTTCCGGTCCTGGGTTGATCTGTACGCTGGCACAGCAAAACGCGTAGGCGTTATCTCACAAATCGGAATTGGTTTTTCCACGTTGCTAACAAATAAATTTCTATTGTTGAAAGCAAATTATTCTTAGTCGCGAAAAACCGGTTAAAAAACCCATTATTTAGTAAGTTTATGTTGCTTATATCAAAAATCAGTTGGTGTTTTGTGATAGTTCCGGATATGGTTTGTACATAAAAAAAGAAACATCAGTTATGTATTTGTCATGATTGGAAACAGAGAGACCTGGAACCCGATATGTCTATCCAGAACCGCATTCTTCTATGGGTCGGCGGCCTTGTTATTGCCGGCTTTCTTATTGCCTGGGGTCTGATTAGTGGCCTTGGCCTGACCAGTACAGGCGCTATTGCCGGCGTCACCGTGCTGGTCTTGCTGGCGGTGCTGGGCGGTATCTGGGCTGCGGTAGGGGTCACCCTTAAACCGTTGCACCGCCTGCGCACCACCCTGACCACCCTGGTGGAAAAAGGCGGTGATCTCAACACCCGTGTTGAAGCCTCCGGCGCGCCAGAACTGGCCGATATTGCCAATGCCTTCAACCATTTTGTGTCTGACCTGCAAGTCACGTTCCGTGAAGTGCAGCGCGACATGGAAAGCCTCTCGCTGGGTTTGAAAGAACTCACCGTCGTCACCGCTCAACTGGTGAAAGACGCACACGTGCAAAGTGACTTTGCGGCGGCGTCTGCCGCTGCGGTGGAAGAAATCACCGTCAGCATCACCCACATTGCCGATAACGCATCAGACGTGGACGGCAACGTCAAGGAAACCACGCAACTCTCGCGCCAGAGCGCAGAGGCCGTGTTGCGGGTGTCGGATGAAGTTTCCAGCATGGCGCAATCCATGCAGCAACTGGGCGGCACCATGACCGATCTGGGCAAGAATTCCCAGAAGATCGGCAGCATCGTGGTGGTGATCAAGGATATTGCGGAACAAACCAATCTGCTAGCGCTCAACGCCGCCATTGAAGCGGCCCGCGCTGGTGAGCAAGGGCGCGGCTTTGCCGTGGTGGCCGACGAAGTGCGCAAGCTGGCAGAACGTACTGCCAATGCCACAGTTGAAATTGCCAGCTTGATTGACTCGGTGAACAAAGAAACCCGCAAAGCCGTGGACAGCATGGCCGGCACCACCAGCCAGGTGTCTGCCAGCGTAGAGAAGGCCGATGTCGCGCGCGAACACATGCTGCAGATCGGCGCACGCATGGATCAAATGGCCGAGGTAATCCAGGGCATTGCCGACGCCACGCAAGAACAAACGTCTGCCGCCACCACCATGGCGCAGTCGTCCGAACAGATCAACGTGATGAGCCAGGCCTCTGACTCGGCCCTGCAACAGGCCCGCCGTGCGCTGGAGTCTCTGGACAAGCGTGCGCGTGACCTCATGGGCGTGGTCGGGCGGTTCCGTCTGGAAGACATTGAAGTGCTGCACGGCTGGTTTGCCTCCAGCGGTGCGCGCGCTGTGGCAGAAATCAAATTGCGCCTGAATCAGATGGGTCACCACTGGGCCGACATGCATAGCGGCAAGGACGTGCCCGGCATGCTCAAGGCGGCGGTGGAAAAGGGCAAGCTGCCCACGGCAGCGGCATTTGGCGGCGTAAAAATCCAGAACTGGGCAGGCAAAGGCGTCTTGGCCGACTTGGGTGAAGTGGCCAATGAACAGCAGTGGAACCGCATTCTGCCGGCCGTGCTGGACAAAATGATGCAGGCCGACGGCAAGTACGTGGCCGCTCCGCTGGGTGTGGCGCGTGTGAACGTACTGTGGGTCAACGCCAGCCTCGTCAAGCGCGTGGGCGTGACGCAAGCCCCCACCAGCTGGGATGAATTCTTTGTGGTGTGCGACAAACTGGTCTCGGCCGGCATTACCCCGCTGGCGCATAGCGAGGTCAAATGGCAAGTCGCCACCTTGTTTGAATCTGTGGTGCTGGGTTTGTGCGGTGCGCAGTTCTATCTGTCTGCCTTCAGCAAGCTGGAAGCCAGTGCTTTGAATGGTCCGCAAATGGCGCGCGCGCTGGAAACCTTCCGCCGCCTGAAGAAATACTGCACGCCGGATTCTGTTGGTCGTGAATGGAACCTGGCCACCGCAGACGTGATCAATGGCCGTGCCGCCATGCAATTGATGGGTGACTGGGTCAAGGGTGAACTGGACGAAGCCAACCGCAAACCCGGTGAAGACTACCTGTTCTGGGCGGCACCGTCGGTAGGGGGCGAGTACAGCTTTGCAGCCGATACGCTGACCTTCTTCCGCCAGGACGACCCGGTGCGCCGCAAAGCCCAGCTGGACTTTGTGCGCCTGCTGGTCAGCCATGAAGGCCAATTGGCCTACAACAAGCACAAGGGCAGCATCCCGGCCCGCACAGACGTGGACACCAACAAGCTGGACGCCTACGGCCGCGCATCCTCCCGCGACTTTACCAACGCGGCCAGCCGCAACACGCTGGTACCGTCCTGGGCGCACAATATGGCAGTACAGGACGACCAGAAAAAAGCCCTGATCGAAGCCGTGGCCGAATTCTGGACCAACGACAACATGACCCCGGCAGAAGGCGCGCGCCGCCTGGCTGCGGCGGTGAATCGTTGAGGTTGGTTTGAGGTGGTGAAGCGTTGGGAGCTTCAAAAAACGGCAGCTGCGGCTGCCGTTTTTTATTGGGCGCAAGGTTCGTATGCTGAAGATCAAGGCTTGCCGTTCCTGGCCCTAAGCCTGCTGCAGCGTGGAATCGGCGGTCAGCGATAATCTACCTGCTGTTGGATATTTGCTATCCACGTCTGCCGGTTCACCGCTCACCGCGTTATGCTGATGATTACAACTGATATCAGACCCCGCTCACCGCCATGTCCATGCCAGATTTTCCGCCACCCGTCCCGCAACCTGCCCGCAAAGACTGGACCGCGCACGCCAGGGTGCGTCTGGCCGGGGTGTTGATCCTGATATCCGGCGTGTTCAGCGGCGGCTTGATTTACTGGCTGGCGGATGATGCGGTGGATGCCACGGCGGCCATGCAGGGCCGCCAATACACCGCGCAGCTGGAGCGCATTGCCGGCACGTCTGGCGTACTGGTCTCCCAATTCAACACATGGCTTGGGCACTTGTGGCATGGCAAGCAGCTGGGCATCACCCTGTGCGTGATTGCCATTCTGGTGGCGGCATTTTGTTTCTGGCTGGCCGGGCTGATGGCGGTAGAGGTGCCGGAAGATACCCCCACGCGGCGGTGAGTGGCAGTACAGCAGCGGGGCCGCATCGGGGAAAAAATACCCCGGTGCAGGGAGGACACCGGGGCCTGTCAAATGCTCCAGAATGCGCTGGGGGGATTGCTTGCGCACGTGCTTAATATAAGCTTTGCTCTGACCATGTAACCCTGTCAGATTCTGCATGCCACGGGCTGACTGCATTGGCATTACACTCCATCACCTTCACGCGGATTTCCTGCTCACCGCCATGCCCATTGATTGCCCTCCTGAGGCACAACACCAGTTTGAAGAAGGCAACCGCCTGTTGCAGCAGGGCGATCTGTCTGGTGCGCAAGCGCACTACAAACTGGCACTGGCATTAGCGCCAGACCTGGCAGAAGTCTGGGCCAACCTGGCGCTCTTGCAAGAACGCAAAGGCGAAATTGCGGATGCCATTGGCAGCTACAGCCGCGCGCTGGCCCTGCAGCCGACCAACACGCAGATCTACCTGAACCTGGGCGTCTTGCTGCTCAATCACAAACGCTTTGCAGACGCAGAACTGGCGTTCAGGCAAGCGCTGGAACTTGCCCCGCATTCCGCACCCGCGTGGTCTAACCTGGGTGTGCTGTGGGCTTGTCTGAAGCGGGAAGATGAAGCCGAGGCCTGTTATCGGCGGGCGCTAGTCATTGATCCTCACTACGCCCGCGCGCAGTTCAATCTCAGTTACATCCTCATGCGCCAGGGCCGGTTTGAAGAAGGCTGGCAGGCACGTGAGGCACGTTCAGATGACCCGCTGGGGCGCTATTTTGCCGCTGTGCGCTGGCAGGGCGAGGACCTGACGGGCAAATCCATCATCATCGGGTTTGAAGCGGGTTTTGGCGACATGATCCAGTTCATCCGCTATGCCACGTTGCTTAAGGCGCACGGTGCGCGGCGGGTTAGTCTGCTGTGTCACCCGCCCCTCAAAACGCTGCTGGCGCGCATGCCCACGCTGGATGACGTCTACGGCTACGACGAAGCCGTACCGCAAACCGGCTGGGATTACTGGTGCCCACCCATGAGCTTGCCGCTGCATTTTGGCACCCGGCTCGACAATATTCCTGCGCATGTGCCTTATCTGTTTGCCGATGCCCTGAAGGCTGCCCAATGGCAAGACCAACTGGAAAACGGCAAGGGCCCGCGGGTGGGGCTGGTGTGGCAGGGCAATCCGGCGTTCGAGAACGACCGGGATCGTTCCATTCCCACACTGGATGCGCTGGTCCCCTTGCTGGGCATTGCCCGCATCCGTTTTGTCAGCCTGCAAAAAGGCCCGGCAGAGGCGGCGCAAGTGCATGTACCCATGTCTCAGGCGCTGTTTGTGGCCGGGCCGCAATTACACGACTTTGACGATACTGCCGCGCTGATCGCCAATCTGGATCTGGTCATTACGGTGGACACAGCCGTTGCCCACCTGGCCGGTGCCATGGGCAAACCGTGCTGGGTATTGCTGCCCGACTACCGCCCGGACTGGCGCTGGCTGACCGGTCGTGCGGATTCCCCGTGGTACCCCACATTACGTCTGATCCAGCAAACCACGGCCGGAGACTGGGCTGGTCTGCTGGCCCACGTCGCACAAGATTTACAAGGCTGGCTGACCAGCCACTCATAGGGATCAATACATGCTTAGCCGCCTGTACGGCGTGGGTTTGACCATCACGATCAGTCTGCTTGCTGCTTGTAGTAGCAGCCCCGCAGTTGCACCACCCGTAGCTGCCAGTGCCATTCCAACGCCATCGCTGGCCAAAGCCTGGCAAGGCCAGTTGCTGATGGGGGCTGCGGTGGATGAAAAGAACATCAAAAGCCAGGGCGCGCTGATCGCCAATCAGTTCAGCAGTGTGGTGGCAGAAAATGCCATGAAACCCATGGCGACAGAACCGCGTGAGGGCGAGTTCCATTTTGAAGCAGCGGACGAGATTGTCCGCTTTGCCCAAAGCCACAACATGGCAATCCGCGGCCACACCTTGCTCTGGCATTTGCATACGCCAGACTGGATGTGGCAGGGCCAGGGCGGCCAGCCCGCCGACCGCAATCTGGTACTGGCACGGCTGAAACGGCACATCGAGACCGAAGTAGGGCATTACAAAGGTCAGGTGTACGTCTGGGATGTCGTCAACGAGATCATTGACGAGAAACAACCAGACTGCCTGCGTAATGATCTTTGGCATCAGGTAGTGGGCGCGGATTACGTGGATTACGCTTTTCGCTACGCCCATGCGGCTGATCCCTCAGCACGGCTTTTCATCAACGAATATTCGACTGAGCAACCGGCCAAACAACGCTGCCTGATCCGCGTGGTGCAAGGCTTGCAAGCGCGTGGCGTCCCCATTAACGGGATCGGCCACCAGATGCATATCTCGGTGTTTTACCCGCGTATTGAAGAAATCGACCAGACCCTGACCGCTTTTGCGCGGCTGGGGCTGGAAAACCAGATCACGGAAATCGACATGAGCCTGTACAGGTGGAAAGACAACCGCCTGTATGACACTCGCGACAATCTGCTGGCGCTGCAAGCCCGCCGCTATGGCGACATCATGCGCATGATCCACAACCACCCGGATGTCACCGCCGTGACCTGGTGGGGCGTGACGGATGCCAGCACTTGGCTCAACCAGGACGCCCCGGCAGACCACCACGATCAACCGCTGCTGTTTGACGGCCAAGGCCAACCCAAAGGCGCATTCTGGGCGGTATTCAACGCGGCGCGCAGTGGCAATATCGGTCTGAAATAGCGCGTTGCTGGCAAAACCGAACCCCCGCAAAGGCGCATCAACTGCGGGCGGATGCAATGTTCCACCTTCACCTTGCCAGCACGCGCGTGGCAAAATCCGGGGCTACGAGATTAAGCAGGGCGCGCAAACGCGCAATGGTTTGACATGGTTGGTGCACGATGATTGGTATGTTTGACTCTGGATTGGGCGGCCTGTCTGTTTGGCGCGCCGTGTCGGCGTTGCTTCCCCGGCAGTCCATTTCCTATATTGCCGACCAGGCACTGGCGCCCTACGGTGCCCGTCATCACGATGAGATCATTGAGCGCTCGCTCAAAATTGGCCGTCACCTGCAAGCCTGTGGCGCAGAACTGCTGGTCGTGGCCTGCAATACCGCAACCGCAGTCGCCGTAACCCATCTGCGCGCCGAACTCACTATCCCGGTAGTGGGCGTTGAACCCGCAGTCAAACCCGCCGCCGTTGCCAGCAAAGCCAGAAAAGTAGGGCTGCTGGCCACCCGGGTCACGCTGGAAAGCGCGCGTTTGAAAGCGCTTATTGAGCGTCATGCCGCCGATGTTGAAGTCATCCTGCAGCCAGGTATCGGCCTTGTTGAACAGATTGAAGCGGGTGAGCTGGAGTCAGACCACACCAGAACACTGGTCGCGGCGGCGGTTGCGCCTTTCCTGAACGCGGGTGTAGACCAGATTGTGCTCGGGTGTACGCATTACCCGTTTTTGTCCCCGCTGATCCGGGAGATTGCCGGCCCGGATGTTGAACTACTTGACCCTGCCACAGCAGTGGCGCGTCGGGTCTTGTCGCTCACGGAATCGCCTCAACACGGCGCCCATCCCCCTTCACACCAGTTCATGAGCACGGCTCCGAGCCAACGGTCAATCCAGGCCATGCACCGCATGCTGGGGTTTTCGTTTCCGGTGACTGAACTGCATCTCTGATCAATTTGCCCCTGGTGATTGACGTCCTGGCGCCAATATGTGCGGGGGTATTTCAAGAAAACTAAGTTCTGGCTAAGTCTGCAGTGGCATGTTCAGGCGTTTTCCAACTTGTCCCCGTACCGTATGGGAATGCCGGCGAATCCCGATGTCAGACGTTCTTGAGCTGCAACGATTAGGTATCAGGCCCACGTTGCCTCGACTGGAGCTTCTCCGCTTGTTTCGGGAAATGCCTACCAGTCATCTATCTGCCGACGCAATTTACCGGTTGATGGTCAGCCGGGGTAGCGCTGGCAATCTGGCGACAATCTATCGTTGCCTGGCTGCGCTGGAAAAGGGAGGGTTGCTAAAGCACTCCCGGGATGAAACCGGAAAAGCCTTCTACGAGCTAAATACCGGACAAAACCATGGGCGTTTGGTGTGCAGCGTGTGCGGTCGCGTTCAGGCATTCCAGAGTAATGCGGTTTTTGAGTTACACAAGGCAATCGCAAAGGCGCATGGTTTTGAACTGCAGGATCACGCCTATCAGCTACAGGTTCGTTGTTTGGGCGGGGTCTGCCCATAGTGCGGCTTCGGCGTGCGCTTGGGGTGGCGCGTCAAGAAGATGGGCAGAACAAGCGGGGACTGGCTGCGGCCTGTTCTGCGGTGTTCGGGACAAGCCGTTATTTGGCTCATCCCGCGTCGTCAGCGCTTACTGGGCGGTATACGCGCCATCCACTGCCACAGATTGCCCGGTCAGATAACGGGCTTTGTCCGATGCCAGCCAGACGATGGTTTCAGCGATTTCCTCCGGGCTTGCTGCGCGCCGGGCGGGGATGCTGGCCAGAAAACCATTCTTGATGGCCTCATCGCGCCCCAGAAACCGATCCAGCATGTCGGTTTGCACGGGGCCCGGCGCTACGGCATTCACGCGCACGCCAACGGGCGCGCCTTCCAGCGCTGCACTGCGGGTCAGCCCTTCGACGGCATGTTTGCTGGCCACGTAGACCGTTGCACCCGCCATACCTACCTGGCCAGCAATCGACGACAGATTGACGATGGCACCTGCGCCTTGCAGCTGCATCACGCGCATTTCGTGTTTGATGGACAGCAGCGCGCCCAGCACATTGGTTTCAAACGTATCACGGTAGTTCTGTTCGGTCTGCTCGGTGACAGGTGCGTTCAGGCCTTCCACGCCGGCGTTGTTGACCGCCACATCCAGACGGCCGAAGCGGGCGACGGCGCCTTCAACCAGGGCACGTACTTCAGCCTCCTGCGTCACGTCGGCCTTGATGAATTCAGCTTGCGCACCCAGGGCACGCAACTCTGCCGCCAGCGCCTTGCCAGCTTCCGGTCGCCGGCCACTGACAACAATGTTCATGCCCAGTTTGCCAAATGCCAGTGCAGTAGCGCGGCCAATGCCAGTCAGTGCGCCAGTAATCAGAACGGTTTGCGTCGTCATGGTGTTCTCCTTTGGGTTAGGTCTTGCAACGGGACCTACTTTGATTGATTCCAAAGATTTGAACTAGACGCGTCAGAGTTGTATAACTCATTCCATTAAAGAATGAATTGGACGCCAGATGGACAAGCTTTCTGCCATGAAAACCTTTGTGCGCGTGGCGGAGGCGGGCAGTTTTTCAGCCGTCGCCAGTGAGGCCGGCATGACCCAGAGTGCGGTCAGCAAACAAGTCGCCGCGCTGGAACGTGACCTTGGCGCACGCCTTTTCAGCCGCACCACGCGCTCGCTCTCGCTTACTGAAGAAGGGCAGCGTTATTTTGAGCAGATACGGCGGCTGGTGGTAGAAATTGAAGGGGCAGAAGAAACACTGCGTCAGGGCGCCGGCCAGATACAGGGGTTGATTCGTATTGCTGCACCGGTGGGTTTTGGCCGCCTTAAATTGATGCCGCTGGTGCAAACCTTCATGGCGAAAAACCCTGGCGTGAAGGTGGACCTTCAGCTGCATGACGGGTTCATCGACCTCGTCGAACAAGGGATTGATGTCTCTATCCGCATTGGCGAGCTAGCGGACAGTGGCCTTGTTGCGCGCCGCATTGGCACATCGCAGCGGCTGCTGGTGGCGCACCGGGAGTACCTCAGGCAATTACCGCCGGGTCTTGCTGCGCCCACCTGCCCGGAAGACCTCAGTCAGCACAATTGCCTGATCTACACGGGTCTGGCCACCCGCAATCTCTGGCGCTTTACCGCTGCCGCGGGCGCCACGGTGCCAGAGGGCACCAACCAGTCCGTTACCGTTCAAGGCAGCCTGCACACCAACAGCAGTGAAGTCATGCGCTTTGCCATCCTCTCCGGCATGGGCGTTGGCTACGTGCCAGACTGGCTTGTCGGCGCAGAGCTGCACAGTGGCGAGGTCGTGCGGCTGATGGCCGATTGGCTGCCACCTGCATCGCCCATTCACCTGATCAGCCCGCCTGAACGACGGCACGCTGCCAGGGTGAGGGCGTTTGGGGATTTTGTTGCGGACTCTCTTTAGGGATGTCCACAGTGGATACGACCAACTGAAGTTGGTGTCGGGCGGTTTGCAAAAATCCGGACATGCCCGCGGTGGGCCGAATGCCTGCGTGGTTTAATTGCAGGCATAACCCAACAACATGCTCGTACTCTGACCCTATGCCCCGCAAATTGATTGGTCCAACAGGCCATAGCCCAGCGTTATACCAGGTTGCAGCTTCGAAACTTTTTCTCGGTGCAACGATAGCCATGTTTCTCTCCGGGCTTGGCACCTCAGCGGCAGCGCCACAGATTGTGCTTTTTCTCGTGAAAGAGCTTGGCGCTTCGTTACCCTTGGCAGGTTTTTACTATCTGACCAGTCTGGCGGCGCCCGTTGCTGGTTATTGGGTGGGGCGGTATTCAGACCGAACCGGCAATCGCCTCGGGCTGTTCCGCATGTGCGCGGTGGCAGGGTTTATTGGTTGGGCTGCAATGGCGCTATCGCACTCAATCTGGATGCCGTTTTTTGTTGGCGTTGCGCTGCTGGCTGTTTCCGGGGCAACGGCCTCGCAGATTTTCGCAGCGGTGCATGATGAACTCAGCAGAAATCCCGAAAAAGAAAACGAGAGTGTTGTCGCCATTGTCCGTATGGCCCTCACGGCGGGCTGGATTGTCGGGCCGGTTGTGGGGGCCTGGGTAGCGGCGGCATACGGGCTGCGCCCCATGCTCTGGATGACGGCGATCTGCACGCTGTTGCAAGTGCTGCCGCTGGGCAGACTCAACCCGACTGCCCAGGTCAAGGTGGCTTCAACCGATGAGCAAGCAAGGCACACCAGCCGTCGCGCCATGATGCCTTTGCTAGTGTTCACGGGGCTCTTCGTCCTGGTTTACGCCGGCGAGCCCATCAAATATGGCTTCTTGCTGATTTACATGGACGAGCACCTGAAACTGAACCCTGTGATTCGGGGGGCTGTTATTGGAATTCAGCCTTTCATTGAGTTGTTCATTATGCCGTTCAGTATTGTGTTAGGGCGCAAGCTGGGCAATTTATGGTTGATGAGCCTGGCGGCGCTTCTGGCGGTGCTGGCTAACCTTTGTTTTGCGTTATGGCCATCCGTGATGGGGATGTTTGCTGGCCAGATTTTGATGGGCGGCGTGTGGGGGATTTATATGGTGCTGGGCATCATCGTGGCACAACGCCTGTTGCCTGCAGCAGTGGCCACCGCTTCTGCCATTTTCATGAGTTCCACGGCGCTTGCTTCCGCACTGGGTGGCATGGCCGGCGGGCTGGGTATTGAGATGCTGGGTATGCCAAACGTCTTTCTTGTCCCTGCGCTCTTCGCCGGGCTTGCTGTCGTGGGCCTGATCTGGATGGCACGCTCAGGATCGGCGACAGGCCTGGCTGGCATGGCCCAATCGGCGACCGGGCTACCATCCCGATAGCGTAAGCCAGGCTGATGTCCGGGAAGACGAGGTTGAGCACTGAGTGCAGTGTGACGTTGTTCGAACTTTATCGGCGTCGGGTGACCGGATAAGGTCGCAGGCTTACGAATCCGGTTTTTCACTCAGCCGAAAGCGCGAAGGCGATACACCACTGTGCCCGGAGAAAAACCGCGAAAACACCGAAACGGAAGAAAAACCGAGTACGTCGCTCACCACAGAAACGGGCGTGTCGTCTTGCAGGAGTAGTTGCTTTGCTCTGGCCATACGCACATGCGTCACGATGCGCTGGAAGTTGGTGTCTTCCTTTTGCAAACGCTTGTGCAGCCCGGAGCGCGTAATGGCCAACCGGTCGCAGACCAGTGCGAGGAGTGTGCTTTCCGGCGCAAATACCGACATGTTGCAGACGATGTCGTCGGTCAGGGCCAATACCCGCGCTGCAAAAGAAAACTGCGCTTGTAGCGCTTTGACCTCGGTAAGTGCCTGGCCGCAGATGGCGTCGAACGCAAACTTGTTATGCAGTTCATAAGACGCCCTGGCGCCCGGCACACTCAGGACGAGTCTGTTCTGCGGGCGTTCAAACAGCATTTTGCTCCCATCATTATCTTGCAGGCGTTGCCAACCGAGGAAGGGCTTGCCGGTTAACTCGAAGATGGCAAAAAGCTTGTCGTTGCCGGTGTACTGGCGCGCGAGCATGACCATGACCGCCAGGTTGCCATAGGCCGTCCGTGCGGTGCGTTCGGCGGGGCTATCGAGGGCGTAGGTGAACTCGTATGTGCCCGTGTCTTCGCGCATCTGCAAGGCATCGACTTCGCCAATCAGGGGCCTGATGCGCAGGAAATTTTCAAATGCCTCGTGCAGTGTTCGGGAGTTGAAAATGACACCAAACATTGTGCTGAATGGCGCCATTGCCGTGATTGCGCGCATCTGGTCGTTGCAAAACTCTTGACCAGGCAAGCGCTCAATCAGGTTGAGCATGGCGATGTGCTTCTCTGCAGAAATCCGGCCGCCAACAGTGCGCGCCTCCAGTTCGGAAATACCAGTCCGCCGCTGAAATTCCAGCGGGCCAATGCCTGCTTCCCGCGCGCTTTCAAGACCCAGTTGGGCCAGTTTGCTGGTGACCGTTTTGATGCGACTGGACATGGTTATTATCTCCCGCAGGCACAGCTGAAAACACATACCCAATGCGGATGGATGCAGTGAACACAGTGGACTGAGACGTCATAATTTAACAAGCGGATGGTGGCGGCCCACTAAGGCGTTGTACGCACAGGTTTTTCCTTATGGTCAGGGAGAGTGCGGCGTTCCAGTGCGTCGTTCAGATGCCGGATTGCATGCACCGAGTGGCCTATTTCCAGCAGGGTTTGCTCCAGGGTTTGCCGGGCTTCGCTGGTGTCATCAATGAGGAGTCGGGCTTTTTTAAGTGCATGATCTGCGTGTCTGAGCACCTGCTCGGTGGAGCGCTGGACAGGGTTCCTGGTGTTCTTCAAGACGGCCTCAATATCTGCCAGCGCTGTGTTGAGACTGTTCCAAAGCTTTTCGCTGCGCAGCCTTTCCCGGCGGTACGGGTCATGGGTTGACCAATAACGCTTTAACAACCACACGCCCATCACGGCGGCAAGCACGAGCACAATCCAGACCATTGCGATGCTCCTTGGCAGGTTGAGCAAAAACCAGGCATCCGGGATTTCCAAAAATGGCGGTTTACTCACGGGGTCTGTACATACGCTACCGTTGCGCAGTGGTTTCCGTGCAGGCAGGTCACTACCGGTGACTGCTTGCCAGACAACAGCGTGTCTACAAGCTGGGCGAGTCTGGTGACGGTGTCGCGCCAGTCGTCTGTGGGGCCGTGCTCTTCAAAACTGGCAGTGCTCAGCAACGTGCCATCACGCCTGAGTGTCAGAGACGCGCTGGCCAGCGTGGGTGGGGTGGGTGCGCCACGGTTTTGCCCAGTGGGCCGGGCAATCGCCATGTAGGTTAGTTCGGCGCAACCAGGTGGCGCTGTGCCACGGGCATAAACCTGGCTCACCAGCCCGTAGTCATCCAGCAATTGCTGCAGGGCAGGTACAAAATCCGGGATGGTGACCTGCTCATTGCGGCTAATGCAGACCTCTTTGAGCGGCAAGTAGGGCTGTACTGTTCTAGCCGCCGTGTGCCGGCTGGGGGCCGCAGTGGTAAGGGATGCCAGGCTGTCGGTGGCCGAGTTATACAAGTGGGTCAGCCCATCCGGACTGATCAGGCCACCACACGCTGTGACCATGCATGGCATGACCAGCGCGGTAAGAGATCGCAAGACCGTGTTCAACGTGCGGCGAGGGCGACACATATCTGGCATAGCGTGGCCTGCAAGCAGTTCGGTCGCAGCCAGATCGGGCGAACAATCTGGCTGCACGCCGGCGTTAGAAGTTGTAGTTGGTGAAGACGCCGTAGGTCATCTGGTTTTTCTTCTCGACAATCGGGCTGTCGCCGACATCGCCGGGCAGGTGACTTGCCCCGATGCGAGCGCCCAAGGTCCAGCGTTTGTCCAGTTGATACATCGCCCCGACCGAGAAACGAATAGCAGACAGCCCCGAGCCCGGTGTGTACTCAGCAAGACCAGAGCGGGCACTGTCTTCTGCGGTTACGCCGTAGAAAGTCTGATTGTTCTGACTGCTACCCCAGGTCACGCCCGGGCCTGCGGTGAAGGTGAGTTGCTCCGTTGGCCGGTATTTGCCCAGCAAATCCAGCGTGGCTGTGGCGCCCTGATCTTTGCCGCCGATGTCTTGCGTGGCCGCGCCCACCACCGACAACCAGTCCAGGTTGTAACTGGCAAAAAGGGTGGCGCGGGCGGTGCGTTCAATATCCGGCATGCCGGTCAGGCGTGCGTCATCGGAAGACTTGCGGGGTTTGACCAGGTCAGCAGAAACGGCCACACCTACGCGGACGGTATTGTCCCGATACAGGAAGGCACCCAAGCCAAATGGCACGTTGGCATCCGGCACGGTGCCAATGAAAAAGCGGTCATAGCGCACACCAAACAACGGGGCCGGCACGACATGGTTTTCACTGGAGCCGGCGTATTTTGGGGCAACGAAGGCACCAAAACCCAGAGAGTAATGCAGGCCGTCATCGGGCAAATCTTCAGGGGCGGCCGTTGCGGCTGCAGCGGGTGCAGTGCCTGTTGCTGCATGTACTACTGCGGCAGACAGCAGCATCGCCATAGCTGCAAACCACGCCTCGCCAATACCGGTTTTCCGAATAGCCATTTTCTCTCCACAAGCGTTTTGATAGCCCCGCGCCAGTAAGGCCAGAGACCGACAGAGGTGAATTACGCGATGCAGTGTACCAAAATTATGCAAAATGGAAACCGTCTAGACGGTTTTTATAATGTATCCGGAATCTGACGCGTAGACTGGCGGAACCGGTGGTCATTGCGGCCTCAGAACGACCTCAATTAGGCCCCGAAAGGCCGCATCAGTTATGCTTGCATTCTTTTCAGTGAAGTCATTTCAAGGACCGATTTTGGCGACGAGGCAAGCGCGCTCAGAGCAAACCCGCCGTGCGATTGTCAAAGCGGCACTGGCCGTTCTGGCGCGTGATGGTGCGGCGCGGTTGACGTTTGGCGCGGTGGCCCAGGAATCCGGGTTCAGCAAGGGCGCGGTGACGCGTCATTTCCCATCAAAAAAAGATTTGTTGCAGGGCATTCTGGCGTTTCGCGCCGAGACATTCCGTTCGTTGCGCAATGACTTTGTCGCCACACAGCCTGCAGACTCTGCACCGCAGTTCATCGTGGGGCAAATTGCCATGATGAGAGCGATGGTTGAAAACCCCCAATCGCCCGCCCGCGCCATTTTCTCTGCCTTGCTGGACGCGCCGGAAGCCATGCAGGACATGGGCCAGCGCATTGCGTCCAGCCTTGTCAAAACACGGGCTGAAAGCGCCGATGCAGACCTGGCGCACTTACGCTGGGCGGCAGGGTGGGGCCTGGGTCTGCTGAGTGTTTTTGGGCTGTCCCCGTTCTCTGAAGACGAGCGAAACCAGTTGTTCAACAAGTTGGGTAACAGCGAACTGTGGCGGCCATTGGAAAAACCATCTGAAACGAACTAATCCGTTAGCAGTTTCACAAGCCATATCAGCGAACGCAATCAAGCCACCACCCTATGGATAACGCCACCCGTTCAGAACAGTCCCGACTGAAAGCCATCAAGGCGGCACACGCGATTTTGATGCGCGATGGGGTTGGTGCGCTCACCTTTGACGCTCTGGCCAGCGAAAGTGGTCTGAGCAAGGGTGGGTTGCTGCATCAATTTGCCACGAAAGACGAGTTGCTCAACGCATTGCTGGAGTATCGCCAGCAGTTCATCAAAGAGACGGTGGCCTGTGCCGACACCCAGCTGTCTGCGCCCGAACCCATCCTGCATGGCCACCTGGCCGCACTGCAAGGGCTGGCAAGTGGTGAAAACAAGGCGGTGAATCTGGCGTTCCTGGCCGCGTTGGTGCAGGCGCCAGAATTGCTGCAACAAGTGCGCGCTGACCACGTTGAATCACTCGCACAGATCCGCGACGAAGCCACGGATGCCGACATGGCCTCGTTGCGCTGGCTGGCCGCGTCCGGGCTGGTATTTATGGATCTGCTCGGCTGGGTTGCGCTGCCAGAAGACCAGGGCCGCGTGCTTTTCGAGAGACTGAGCGATACATCCGCCTGGTATCCTGCCAACGATATCTGAGTTTCCAGATATTCTCTGCCGCAACCGTAGAACTGCCCGCAAAGTCTTGGCCAGACTCAATCCAGATACACATACAACACGCACATACAACATTACATTTAGGGTTATTGCCTTACCCTCCGGCCAACATTTGGCAACCTGAAGTCAAATGAGGAAACCCTATGCAAAACGGGTTTTTTCCGCCGCGTCTACCATCGGCTCCAGATAAGAAATCCCGACAAGCCGATACAAATTCGGCAGAGCGGCAACATGGAGCTGGAGGTAGTAATGAAGAAGACGACTCGCACACAATGGGTATTAACCACGCTATGCGCTGCAATCCTTGCTGGTTGTGGTGGCGGAGGGGGTGACACCACCCCGGCCGTCACGGCAGATGCAGATACCGTGGCAGACCAGCGCGCAACAGCAATGCTGGCGCAAATGACCCAGGCAGAAAAAATCCAGTTGGTTCACGGCGTCGGTACGCAAACCGGGCCACTGGGCGGTGCCGGGTATATTCCGGGTATCCCGCGTCTGGGCATTCCTGATTTCTACACAGCGGATTCCGCCACCGGGGTCTACCAGGCCATCAACGGTACCGTCGTGGTTAACGGCGCTACCGCCATGCCTTCGCCACTGGCGCTGGCGGCGAGTTGGGATACCACACTGGCGCATGACTATGGGGCGCAAATCGCCAAAGAACTTCGCACCATTGGCTACACCGAAGGTCTTGGCGGTGGTATCGACCTGGCGCGTGAACTGCGTAATGGACGCACGTTTGAATACATGGGCGAAGATCCGGTACTGGCCGGTTACATGATTGCAGCGCGTACCCAGGGCACTCAAGAACAGAAGGTCATCGCCACCATCAAGCACTTTGCCGCCAATGACCAGGAGACGAACCGCTTTGTTTCCAATTCCGTGATTGACGAGCGCACTTTGCGTGAACTGCATCTGCTCTCGTTTGAAATCGGCGTCAAAGAGGGGAAGCCGGGTAACGTCATGTGCGCCTACAACATGGTGAACGGCGCCAAGTCTTGCCAGAACAGCTACCTCCTGACCGACGTGCTGAAGAACGAATGGGGCTACAAAGGCAAAGTCCAGTCTGACTGGTTTGAGGCGGTCACCGATACGGTGCTGGCGGCCAACGCAGGCCTGGATGAAGAAGAAGCTGGCTCGACCGACGACAGTCTCGGCTTCTATGGCATCAAAACCTACTTCAACCAGAAGCTGGCCTCAGCGGTTGCATCCGGTGCAGTCCCGCAATCACGGCTGGACAATATGGTGTTCCGCCGACTGCGTACCCTGTACCGCCTTGGCATCATGGATTCGCCAGCCACGCTGGGTGGAACCATTGACCAGGCCGCTGGTGACAAAGCATCGCACGACGCAGCCGTGCAATCGATGGTGCTCCTCAAGAACGCCACGCCAACAGGGAGTACTAGCGCAGCGCTGCCGCTGGACAGCTCGGCAATCCACTCAATTGTCGTCATCGGTGGTCATGCAGATGTGGGCGTAATGGCTGGCGGCGGCTCGGCACTCACCCCGCCCAGAGACGGTAACGCCGTGACCTGCCTGCAACCAAACGCCTCTGTGGCCGGCGTTACGCTTTGCGCGACGTATTACAAGTCGTCTCCGCTTGATGCCATCAAGGCCAAAGCCCCGAATGCGACCGTGACGTACCTGGATGGCTCAGATGCCGCCGCTGCCGCAAACGCCGCAGCGGCAGCAGACGTTGCCATCGTGTTTGGTACGCAGTTTGAAACGGAAGGTGGCGATCTGGCTTCACTGAGCTTGCCTGACAATGCGGCTGACCCGGCAAACCAGGCTTACGACCAGAACGCGCTCATCAACGCGGTCGCGGTAAGCGCCAAACGCAGTATCGTGGTGCTGGAAAACGGCACAGCAGTAACCATGCCCTGGGTAAACAATGTCCATGCGGTGCTGGAGGCCTGGTACCCAGGTTTGCAAGGTGGACCAGCCATTGCCGATATCCTCTTTGGCACGGTAAACCCTTCTGGCAAGCTGCCGATTACCTTCCCGGTAAACGATACGGACCAGCCCCAAAAAGCCATCTCAAGTACCGACCTGAATGTTGTGTACAGCGAAGGGTTGCAGATGGGTTATCGCTGGTACGACGCCCAGAATATCCAGCCGCTGTTCCCATTTGGCCACGGCTTGTCTTACACCACCTTCCAGTACTCCGCGATGAGTTCCAAAGTGGACACCGCCGGCAACGTGAGCGCGACATTCACGCTTAAGAACACCGGCAAGGTGGCAGGCGCAGAGGTAGCGCAGCTTTACGTGGCCTTGCCAGCCACAGCGGGCGAACCCCCACGCCGCCTGATTGGCTGGCAGAAAGTGCAACTCCCGCCGGGTGGCAGCAAACAAGTCACCATCACCGTCGCGCCGGAACGCATGGCCATCTGGGATACCACGCTGCATCAGTGGCATATCCCGGCCGGTACGTTCACGCTGTATGCGGGCGCATCCTCACGTGATGTCAACATGCTCACCAGCAATCAGAAACTGGCTGACAAGGTACTGCCGCTGACGCAGTAAACCGGACAAACCCCGTCACGCCAAAGGCCGTGGCGGGGTTTGGTCAATCATGACGCCCCTCCGTACCGGTAGAGACACGCCAAGTTGGGCCTGCAGGGTTGGGTTATTCGATGTAGCCGTTCTGGTGCCAGAAATCCGGCTGTTCAAATAACGCCATGGCAGTGGTCATCTTGCGATAGCCCAAAGCGGCATAGAACGGCTGCCGCTCTGGCACCGCGTGCAACACGTGGTTTTGGGCACCGGAATGAGTGGCGAGATAATTCATGATTTGTCGGCCGAACCCGTTGCCGTGATATTCAGGCAGCAGCACCACGTCAAGAATAAATGCATAGCTCAGATGATCTGTCAGCGCACGGCCAGCACCGACCAATTGGCCGTCCAGCCAGGCAAACGCGCATACGCCACTATTGCGGAAAGTGTGCTCCAGCCGGACCGGGTCACGCTTGCCCAATGGCGCGCGTTCGAACACATCTGCCAGCTCCTGCCAGTTAATATCATCAAGAGTGGAAGCAATCTGCAAAGTGGCTGAGCTGGTCATCGGGCGGGAGTTGGGTGGACGAATACGTTGTTCATCTTGTGGGTAAGTGCGTATAGAGGTCAAATCGCAGCGGCCTGTCCCGATTGCATCAGCATATGGGTCGTGTAAAAGCCGGGATGAAACTGGGCTACCAGAGCAGGGCTATTCTCTGCAGCGACAATTTCGCTGATAAACCGACATTGTCGCAGGAATTCTGCAACGCCCAAGAGGTGGCCGATTATTCATATCTAGGCGAAGTGGAGCAGAATGACCCTAGGCATTTGGCCTTTATTCAAAAAATAACTGCAGACATTTGAGGTTTCCCATTATCAAGCTTGATGCGACGGGGCCAAATTTGACTGGCCCCGCAGGATCTTTTTAAGTACTGCTTTCCCTGGAACTTCGATCAACCTGTAGCTCACTGAGGAAGCGCAAATTACTACCGCTAGATATGTAATCAGCATCCACGGACTTTCGTAGGGAAGTGTGATTCCTGAATACCAGCCAGCGATATCGAACACAAGTTGTACTGGGAAATGCAACAGGTAAATCGAGAATGAAAGCGTTCCGATCCAAACAAGGGGACGAAGGCAGAGTACCTTCTTGATGTAGACACTATGCAGAGTTGCAATCAGTAGAGCAGGGAAGAGGAGTCCACCAAGAATCGCATTTTTTGTTACATCCATGTGCCACCTGGTCAAGTATTGCCAGATGACAAAACAGAGAGTGACGATAACCACGTCAAATATCCAGGAGCTACCAAAGCGAGCCAGGCGCTTGTTTAACGCATAAGCATACACCCCGATCAAGAAACCAAATGCAGTGCGCGCGATTTCTGGTGGAGCACTATCAGCGTATGGGACAGCCCAAATATGCTTCTGAGTGAAATAGATTGAAGTCGAAGCAACGAATGCCACAAAAATGAGCAAATTACCAATTAACCGCCATGGTATGGCGATAAGTGCAAAGAAACCAAGGTTGATGATGAACTCGGTGGATATAGACCAAGACACAGCATTGAACGAAAAGCCCTTCTGTAGCCCTGAAAACTGAAGTAAAAGAAGATTTAGCACGAAGTGGTAAAGGTCGTTGAATTCATAGACAGGACCCTTGCCAAAGGCCTGCATCATCACAAAGTTCAGGCCGGCTACCAGCAATAGCGTTGCTAGCTGCAGTGGGTAGATGCGGGCGATTCTATCCCCTACATTTGCGAAGTAACGTCCCCGACGATCATCTTTGAGATAGGCTCCTGCCAAAACAAAGCCCGAAAGAACGAAGAAGAAATCGACAGCCACCCATCCTGCACGGTAGGTTGGGGCCATTAGCCAACCCATGGGATAGGCCAGGACATGGTGACAGTAGTGCCAGCCAATGACGCCTAAGGCTGCGATGCCACGCCAGCTATCCAACTCTGGACTTCTTTCCTGGTGCATTGCCATATCCATTTTCATGAGACGCAGATTGTAACGAATCATGTCGCTCAGTGCGTGGTTAGCATCACGTGACCTGGTAAAACTTATATCTGATAATTCCGACCAACACTGAAAACGAACGGATAAATGCAAGAGATGACCGATCAACAAGGGATGCCAAAAATAATTCAACAGACCGCACTTGGTGTGATCCTGTTGCTTACAGTACTACTTCTGTTGGTTTCAGAAACTCAAGTACTGACTGGAGATGAGACCCGCTACTTCATGTTTGCGGTGTCAATGTGGCAGAACGGTCATCCCATCATGTCTCTGCCCGACTGGAAACATCTCTATCACGCAACCACTGGCGGAGAGATGGGGTCGATACCCA